>WTCF01000126.1 GCA_013138705.1 Deltaproteobacteria bacterium | reverse complement strand
ACGCTTACATTTCCATCTGCAGCGGCAATCAAGCCCTTATTATATAATTGCCTGCATACCTTTATCATCTCAGGCCGCAGATCACTATCTTCCTGTATTGTCAACTACTGAACTCCTGCTTTATGGTGACATCTTTCTTTATTCTGTCCAAAGTAGATGCCAGTGCCGTAATAACATATTCCCTGGTACTTCCGGCAAGTCCGAGAAGCATAATATCTTCTCCCACGCCCAGTCTTCCCTCTTGTATTTCAGCCTCAGCCGCCATAATTCCAGGGAGTTTTCGCGTATCGGCCAGTATCCGGGACAACTTCCCCCAATCCGCTTTTACCTCAATGGATTTAACAGGTCTTCCGTCCCTACTGGAATTCCGCACAATCCCATTGTGGATCAAGACCATCCCCGCATCGCCGCCTGCTCTTTTTTTAAGCTCAGCCGCAAATTCAATCAGATCCATAATAAGCCGTACATTCCCCTACACTGCCGGTTGCAAGATAGACAAGGAACAATTAATATTAAAGTTATTAAATTCAAAATTTAGAACTCAAAAGTAATATGGAGGACTAATAACATGCCCATTCATGAATTTAGGTGTTTGAATTGTGACTACATATTTGAGCTCCTCATTATGAGCAAAAATGAGATGGACTCAGTTTCGTGCCCCAAATGCGAGAGTTCCAATGTCGGCAAGCTCATGAGTGTTGCCAATGTTGCTGTAGATAAACGCCTAAGTAGTGCTTCCCGGCGTCGACCTCCTGTGGAGCATCACACGTGTGATACCGGCTCATGCGATACAATCGAACTACCAGGATATGAAAGGTAAGGACAGGCCTTAATAAAAAAGGCCGAGCTTTTTGCCCGGCCTTACCCTGTTCCTCGCACATCACCATCAATCCGCCGCTGCCCGTCTGCGCTCTTTCTCTTCGTAGAACACCTTGCCCGTACCGGCAGGTATAAGGCGTCCCATGATTACGTTTTCTTTCAGCCCTCTCAGGTAATCCACCTTCCCGGCTATAGAGGCTTCGGTCAGGACCTTGGTAGTCTCCTGGAAAGATGCTGCTGAAATAAAGCTATCTGTGCTGAGAGACGCCCTGGTAATACCAAGAAGCATAGGTTCAGCCGAAGCAGGCTCGCCTCCTTCTTCTCCCATTATCCGATCATTTTCCTCCTCAAAACGGCGGCGTTCTACTTGCTCTCCAAGCATGAATGTGCTGTCTCCCACACCGGTGATCTTTACCTTGCGCAGCATCTGCCGCACTATCACTTCGATGTGTTTATCATTAATCTTTACACCCTGGAGCCTGTATACCTCTTGAATCTCGCCCACCATGTATCGGGCAAGGTCCTTTATGCCTTTCACCCTGAGATAGTCATGAGGATCGATGACACCGGCCATCAACGACTCACCGGCCCTGATATAATCTCCTTCATGGACCCTTACATACTTGCCCTTGGGTACCATGTATTCCTTTGCGTCACCATACTCCGGGGTAACAACCACCCGCCTCTTGCTCTTAATGTCCTTGCCGAAAGAAACCACTCCGTCGATTTCTGTAATAACAGCATACTCCTTGGGCTTTCTTACTTCAAAGAGTTCGGCGATCCTCGGGAGACCCCCTGTAATATCCTTAGTCTTGGTGGTCTCTCTAGGGATTCTGGATAGAGGCTCTCCAGCCGCCACCTTATCTCCCTCATTGGCAGTGATAATGGCCCCTACCGGGAGCTGGTAACGGGCCTCGCCTTTGCCCTTGGCCAGCTTCGAGGTGCGTCCTCTCTCGTCCTTTATGGAAATCCTGGGCTGATAATCTGCTGCACGGTACTGTATCACCACCCTGCTTGCCTTGCCGGTGACCGGATCCACCTTCTCCTTCATGGTGATGCCCTCAGTGAGATCCCCGAACTTCACCACCCCGGGCACCTCTGAGAGAATCGGTACGGTAAACGGATCCCACTGAGCAAGCTTTTCCCCAGCCTCTATCTCCTGGCCTTCCTCTACTACCAGTTCGGCGCCGTATATTACTGGAAAGCGCTCCCTCTCACGTCCATCCGGGGCCACAATCACTATTTCTCCATTTCGATTCAACACTACCTGCCGGCCGGCCGGATTTCGCACGGCATTCAACCTCTCAAAACGCACCGCACCAGACCCCCTTGAGCGAATTTCAGCCTGCTCCACCTTACCGCTGGCAGTTCCACCAATGTGAAAGGTCCGCATGGTAAGTTGTGTTCCCGGTTCCCCTATGGACTCCGCGGCTATAATGCCGATTGCCTCCCCCATGGCCACAATGCCGCCACGGGCCAAATCTCTCCCGTAGCACTTGGCGCAGACCCCATAAGGAGACCTGCAGGTGAGCACAGATCGAATCTCAACATTGGGAATACCCGCCTCCTCGATCTTACGGACCCCTTCCTCATCAATCTGCTCACTGGACTTGACAAGGACTTCTCCTGTCACAGGATCAACTATGTCCATCAGGGCTACGCGCCCAAGGATACGCTCGCCCAGACGCTGGATAATCTCACCACCCTCCAACAAATGCCCAATCTCTATGCCGTCAATGGTTCCGCAATCCTCCTCTGTTATGGTGGCGTCCTGAGCAACATCAACCAGACGCCGGGTGAGGTAGCCGGAGTTAGCGGTCTTAAGGGCCGTGTCTGCCAAACCCTTCCGTGCCCCATGAGTGGAGACAAAATACTCCAGCACACTCAAGCCCTCACGAAAGTTTGCCTGAATTGGAGTCTCTATGATCTCACCTGACGGTTTAGCCATCAGGCCGCGCATTCCTGCAAGCTGCCTGATCTGGTCCTTACTGCCCCTGGCGCCTGAATCAGCCATAATAAAAATAGGATTGAAACTGGGGGCGGATACCGCCTTTCCGTCAGCCCCACGGTGGTATTCTACTGAGATACCCTCCATCATCTCCTTCGCCACCTCATCGGTGGCCCCGGTCCATATGTCAATCACCTTGTTGTACTGTTCTCCGTCAGTAATAAGACCCTCAGAGTACTGGTGCTGGACCTCTGCCACCTCTTTCTGGGCCTTTTCAAGAATTTCCTCCTTTTGCACCGGAACCATCATATGGTTTATGCCAACGGAAATCCCGGCCAGAGTGGCGAAGCGATATCCCATATCCTTAAGGCGATCCGCCAAAATTACTGTCTTCTTGGCCCCTGCTTTGCGGTAACTCTCATTAATGAGTCCGGCAAGGTCCTTCTTGCGCATGGTCTTGTTAATAATAGAAAAAAGCACCTCCTCAGGTAGAATGTCCGAGAGGATCACCCGGCCCACAGTGGTCTCTGTCAGCTCGCCTCGAATCCTGACCTTAATCCTGGCCTGTAGATGAACAACACCCGCCTCCCACGCAAGTAGCACCTCTTCCCTGGAACCAAATATCTTGCCTTCACCCTTTGCATTTAACCTGTCCCTGGTCATATAATATATACCAAGGACTATATCCTGAGTAGCCATGATAATAGGCTCTCCATGGGCAGGAGAAAGTACATTATTTGTTGACATCATAAGTACTCTTGCTTCTGTCTGGGCTTCTACTGACAGGGGAACATGGACTGCCATCTGGTCCCCATCGAAATCAGCATTGTATGCAACGCATACCAAAGGATGGAGCTGAATGGCCTTACCTTCAATGAGTATGGGCTCAAAGGCCTGAATACCCAAACGGTGTAGAGTAGGAGCACGATTCAGCAAAACAGGATGCTCCCTTACAACTTCATCAAGGGCATCCCATACCTCCGGGGCCTCCTTTTCCACCATCTTCTTTGCACTCTTGATAGTGGTAACAAGCCCCTTTTCTTCGAGCTTATTGTAAATAAAGGGCTTAAAGAGCTCTATTGCCATCCGCTTTGGCAGACCGCACTGATGAAGCCTGAGTTCCGGACCTACCACGATGACCGAACGTCCTGAGTAATCGACCCTCTTTCCAAGGAGATTTTGACGAAAACGCCCCTGCTTGCCCTTCAGCATATCTGATAATGATTTCAAAGGACGTTTGTTCGGCCCTGTAACTACCCGGCCCCTCCGGCCATTATCAAAAAGGACATCCACTGCCTCCTGGAGCATCCTTTTTTCATTACGGATGATGATGTCCGGGGCGTCCAGCTCTTTAAGCTTCTTGAGTCGATTATTCCGATTGATGACCCTGCGATAAAGGTCATTGAGGTCCGATGTGGCAAATCGCCCTCCATCCAGGGGGACCAGAGGTCTCAGATCCGGAGGAAGGACCGGAATAACGCTTAGAATCATCCATTCAGGCTGGTTACCTGAATCACGAAAGGCCTCAATGACCCTCAGTCGCTTGCCGAGCTTCTTCCTTTTGGCTTCTGAACGGGTCTTGAGCATCTCTCCACGGAGTTCCACGGACATGGCATCCAGATCGAGACGCTTTAACATCAAATGTATTGCTTCCGCTCCTATATCTACCTCAAACTTATCGCCGAATTGCTCCTGATTCTTGTAATAGGCCTCATCGGACATAAGAGTGCCCACAGGGATGTCCGGCATCTCCGATTCGATCACTATGTGTGACTCAAAGTACAGGACCCTTTCGAGCTCTTTCAAACTCAAATCCAAAAGAGCGCCGATTTTGCTGGGAAGGCTCTTTAAAAACCATATATGAGCTACCGGAGCTGCCAGGGAAATGTGGGCCATCCGCTCCCGCCGGACTTTTGACTGGATGACCTCAACTCCGCATTTTTCGCAGATGACGCCCCGGTGCTTCATGCGCTTGTACTTTCCGCACAGGCACTCATAATCCTTTACAGGGCCAAAAATCTTTGCACAAAAAAGGCCTTCCCGTTCCGGCTTAAAGGTCCGGTAATTGATCGTCTCAGGTTGCTTTACCTCTCCATTTGACCTCCCGAGAATTTTCTCAGGAGAGGCCAGAGAAATCCTGACTGATTTAAAGCTTAAAGGATCTTTTGGCTTTGTAAAAAGGGAAAGAAGATCTTCCATTCAGTAAAACCCCCGTATCATTCCTGCAACTCTACATCCATACACAAACCCTGAAGTTCCTTCACCAGGACATTAAAGGATTCAGGAAGACCCGCCTCAAGGAAATTGTTGCCCTTGACGATCTTTTCATACATCCTGGATCTTCCGACTACATCGTCGGACTTGACTGTCAGGAACTCCTGAAGAGAATAAGCAGCGCCGTAGGCCTCCATGGCCCACACCTCCATCTCACCCAATCGCTGCCCCCCAAACTGGGCCTTTCCTCCAAGGGGCTGCTGCGTGACCAGAGAATATGGACCTGTAGAGCGGGCATGTATCTTATCATCCACTAAGTGGTGAAGTTTCAATACATACATGACCCCGACAGTGACCGGCTCGGCTATAGCCTCTCCAGTATAACCATCGTAAAGAATCACCTCGCCAAGTTCTGATTGTCCTGACTCTACCAGGAGCTTGCGGATCTGGTCCTCATGTGCTCCGTCAAACACCGGAGTTGCAACCGGTACGCCCTGTTCAAGGCTCAAGGCAAGATTTTGCAACTGTTCGTCATCCATGCCGCTTATCAAGGCATTCAGCTCGTCTTGCAAATAGATATTGGCCATTCTTTTCTTGATCTTGTCGATCTTATAATCTTTTGCCAACTCAGCCAGTTGTGCTCCGAGATTTTTTGCAGCCCAACCCAGATGGATCTCCAAAAGCTGACCCACATTCATCCGCGAAGGTACGCCCAAGGGATTCAAAACAATGTCAACCGGAGTGCCGTCTGCGAAATATGGCATATCCTCTATCGGCACGATAGTAGAAACCACACCTTTGTTGCCATGACGCCCGGCCATCTTGTCACCTACAGCCAGCTTCCGCTTCATTGCCACACAGACTCTGACCATCTTAATCACACCTGGCGGAAGGTCATCCCCCTTCTTCAGACGCTCAACTTTACCCTCAAAGCATGTGGTTATTCGTTGGACCTCACCCTCATACCAGGACAGCACATCACTCACTACAGGAATCAGGCTCCTGCGACCCTCCAGCATGAGATCTCCCAAACGATGGATAGGTATCTTCCAGAGCATATCACTTGTAATCTCATCCCCAGCCTCAAGATAGACCTTGCCCTTACTGTCTATTATAGAAACCGATGCCTTCTGCCCCCTGAGATGACTCTCCAGCTTTTTAAGAGCAGTCCGACGAATCACATTGATCTCGTCCGCCTGATCCTTAAGTACACGTGCTATTTCAATGTCCTCAATGGCCTGGATCCGTTCGTCTTTTTCCACACCTCTGCGGCAAAAAACCTTAGCATCTATCACCACACCATGTATTCCCGGCGGCACCCTGAGAGATGTATCCTTTACGTCTCCTGCCTTCTCACCAAAGATGGCCCGAAGGAGCTTCTCCTCGGGAGTAAGCTGGGTCTCTCCCTTTGGTGTAACCTTGCCTACAAGTATGTCTCCGGACTTAACCTCTGCCCCTATACGTATTATGCCGCTGTCGTCCAGATCACCGAGGGCGTCTTCTCCTACATTAGGTATGTCGCGGGTTATCTCCTCCTTACCCAGCTTAGTGTCCCTGGCCTCCAACTCAAATTCCTCAATATGTATCGATGTGTAAACATCTTCTTTGACCAGACGTTCACTCACGACCATTGCATCTTCAAAATTGTAGCCTCGCCAAGGCATAAAAGCCACTACAACATTCTTACCTAATGCCAGTTCTCCATTGTCAGTAGATGGACCATCTGCAAGAACGTCTCCTTTTTTAAATTTCTGCCCTGGAATCACTATTGGTCTTTGATTGAGTGTTGTTGTCTGATTGGATTTCTGGTACTTGGTGAATTTATGTATCTCGACCTCTACCGGTAGTTCCTTGGACTCATCCTCATCGTAAACCACTACCAAGCGTGTAGCATCGACGTCTTCAATATATCCGTCCCTTTTTGCAACTACAGTCACACCGGAATCCGTGGCCACTATTTTCTCCATCCCGGTACCAACGAGCGGAGCCTCTGAAACCAGCAGAGGAACTGCCTGCCGCTGCATGTTGGAACCCATCAAGGCCCTGTTTGCATCATCATTTTCCAGAAATGGTATAAGACCTGCGGAAACACTGACCAACTGGTTGGGGGCCACGTCTATAGCAGTAACCTCCTCTGCCGGGACAATAACGAACTCGCCCATTCTCCTGGCACCAACATTGTCATCAATAACATATCCGTCATCATCAAGACTGACTGTTGCCTGTGCGATAGTCTCCTTTTCATCTTCAATAGCAGTCATATAGACCACTTTCCCTGTAGTCCTGCGGTCCTCAACCTTACGGTAAGGAGTCTCTACAAAACCATACCTGTTTATTCTGGCAAAGGAACTCAGAGAAACTATCAGTCCGATATTTGGACCTTCAGGTGTTTCAATGGGACAAATCCTCCCATAATGAGTGGGATGTACATCTCGCACCTCAAACCCGGCCCTCTCCCTGGACAGGCCACCCGGCCCCAAAGCAGATAACCTTCGCTTGTGAGTGATTTCTGCCAGCGCATTGGTCTGGTCCATGAACTGGGAAAGCTGACTGGAGCCGAAGAACTCCTTGATGACAGAAGTAACGGGCTTAGGATTTACCAAATCATTAGGCATTAACGCCTCAACTTCCTGAAGGGTCATTCTCTCTTTAATAGCCCGCTCCATCCGGACCAGCCCGATCCTGTACTGGTTCTCTATAAGCTCACCTACTGATCTAACCCGCCGGTTGCCTAAATGATCTATGTCATCTACCGGCCCCTGCCGATCCTTTAAACGGACCAATTCCCTCACAGTCTCCATTATGTCCTCAGTCGTAAGGACCTTCAGGGAAAGAGGCAAATCCATACCCAGCCTCTGATTGATCTTATAACGGCCTACCTCTGAAAGGTCATAGGTGCCGGGGTTGAAAAAAAGAGAATTAAAAAACTTCTCAGCCACCTCGGGTATCGAGGGACTACCGGGACGGAGCCTCCGGAAAACCTCTATGATGGCCTCTTCCTGATTCTGTGTCTTGTCCTGACATAACGTGTCGCTTATGGAAGAACTTACCTTGATGCCATCGACAAACAGGACCTGCAACTCTGTGATTCCACTCTCCCTCAAAAGCGCCAAATCCTTTTTCGTGACCGGAGAGTTCATGGGAATCAACACCTCCCCGGTTTCAGGATTTACCACATCAAGGGCTGCGATCTTTTCTATTAGATCATCTTCTTCAACAGGTACCATGATGACACCTGATTCCTCAAACTTCTTCATCATGGTCCGGGAAAACTTGCGATTCTTGCGTAAAAGGATATCGCCTGTATCGGGATTCACCACGTCCAGAGTAGCCTTCTGGCCTAACATGGTCTCTGTATTCACCCTGCGATACAGAAATTTGCCATCAATTACATACGTATCCCAGCTATAAAAAATACTTAGCAAATCTTCAGTGCTGTAGCCCATGGCTTTCAGCAACACTGTTACAGGGAATTTCCGCCTGCGATCTATCCGGACATGCAAGATGTCTTTGGGATCAAACTCCAAGTCTATCCAGGAACCACGGACCGGGATGACTCTGGCTGAGTAAAGCAATTTCCCACTGGCATGTGTCTTTCCCTTGTCGTGGTCAAAAAACACCCCTGGAGAACGCTGAAGCTGGCTGACCACTACTCGCTCAGTACCATTAATAATAAAGGTGCCGGTTCTGGTCATAAGAGGAATTGCGCCAAAGTAAATCTGCTGTTCCTTGATATCCCGTATACTTTGTACTCCGCTTTCTTTATCTACGTCATAAGAAAGGAGTCGCGCCACCATCTTCACCGGCGACTCATAGGTCACGCCACGGGAAAGACATTCTTCCTCAGAGTATTTGGGCTCACCTATAGAATATTGAACAAATTCAATAGAAGATGCACCTGTAAAATCCGTTATCGGAAAGACACTTTGAAATGCTGCCTGAATCCCCACATCCTCTCTGGCTTCCGGAGCCACATCTCTTTGCAAAAACTTGGCGTAGGAACGCTGCTGCATCTCGATTAAGTTTGGAATATCAATGACTTTTTTTACACGACCAAAATTCTTTCTCACGGGTAGTGCTTGATTTTTTGTCATAGAGTACTGCCTCGGGGTAGCGTTTTTCGTTGCACATTATTGACAATTGGGGAAAATCTGAAATGCATGGGCGGGGTTTATCCGCGCCCATACAAGATGATCGAGCGGCAACCGGCATTGGATGCGCAATTTTTTATATCGTTGTGAATATTTCCTGGTTATTTTATCTCTACCTTTGCGCCGACACTCTCGACCTGTTCCTTTATCTTCTCGGCCTCGTCTTTGGAAACACCTTCTTTGATGGGTTTAGGCGCGCTCTCAACCAGATCTTTAGCTTCCTTAAGGCCCAAGCTTGTTACGGCCCTGACCTCCTTGATTACCTTGATCTTCTGGTCGCCGAATTCTACTAGGACAACATCGAACTCTGTCTGTTCCTCAGCAGGGGCACCGCCCCCTTCACCGGCAACTGCACCGCCGGCCGCTACTGCGACCGGCGCCGCTGCACTTACACCAAACTTATCCTCCAACTCCTTGACTAGCTCAGAGAGTTCAAGCACTGTCATATTAGAAATAAATTCAATTACATCCTCTTTGGAAATAGCCATTTCAGTCTCCTTATTAACTATCTATGATTCCGCTGAAAAAACCCAATCTGCGGCGCACTATAAATGTTAAATTTTGAATGTTGAATGTTAAATTAAGGTATATGTTTTTTAAACGTTCTTCCACAATTCAGCATTTAGCATTCACAATTCAGCATTATCTATAAATAAATGCATCCCGGGCTTTTTGATTTGAGCAGAACCACTTATTCAATTGTCATCATTTTTCTGATCTTCAATTGCCCTTAACGCATAGAGCAGCTTTCGCGGTATACCTGACAGGGCCCTGACAAGACCTGTAGGAACAGCGACAAAAACTGTGAGCAGCTTTGCAAGCAGAACCTCCCGGCTTGGCAGTTCTGACAAGGCCTGGATTTGGGCAACGTCAATAAATTTTCCATTCAAAACGCCGCTACGGATCTCAAGGATCTCACTCTTCTTTGCAAACTCCACCAAAACCTTGGCCATAGACACTGGATCTTCAGAGGCAAAGGCCACGGCATTAGGGCCTAAAAACTGATCTAAAAGCACTTCTGCCGACGTGCCCTTTATGGCCCTTTTAAAAAGAGTATTTTTTGATACCTTGAACTCGGCAGCTGATTCCCTGAGCTTCTTTCGAAGTTCATTGGCACCAGCAACGTCGAGACCTGGAAACCGAGTCATAATTACAGCTTCAGACCTGGAAAACTTCTCGTGCAGATCCTCAACTATGGTCTCTTTTTCCTTAAGCTTTAAAGCCAAATTTCTCCCCCCTTTCTACCATAGGCAGTTATTTTTTACTGCCAAAGGCAGAGGTCTCACCTTTCTAGGTAGGTAGAGCTAAGTGCCGGACCAGCTCTATTAAACACATAAGGCGTACCTACTGTCTCTGACTAATATGAGCAGACATGGAAATTATTATTTAGGAAGCGACTGCTTTAACTTCAGTGGGATCCACCTTCACTCCTGGTCCCATTGTAGTGGACAGTGCAACGCTCCGCACATAGGCCCCCTTGCTTGTAGAAGGCTTTATACGGAGTAATGTCTCAGCAAGCGATGCGAAATTCTCCTTGATTTTATTGGAACCAAAGGAAACCTTGCCCAAGGGAACATGGACAACCCCACCCTTGTCTACCCGGAAATCCACCTTTCCTGCCTTTATCTCATTAACCGCTCTGGCAACATCAAAGGTGACGGTTCCGGTCTTGGCATTCGGCATCATACCCCTTGGGCCGAGAATCTTGCCGATCCTACCCACCGTTGACATCATATCGGGAGTGGCAACAACTTTATCAAAATCAAGCCAACCCCCTTTTATCTTTTCTATCGCATCCTCGGCCCCAACATAGTCGGCGCCAGCATCTTCAGCCTCTTTGGCTTTTTCACCCTTAGCAATTGCCAGGACCCTTTGAGTGCGTCCCGTACCATGAGGAAGGACAACGGAGCTTCTCACATTCTGGTCTGCCTTCCTGGGATCGACCCCCAGGACTATGGCTAGATCTATTGTCTCATCGAACTTGACATAGTGCGTACTGAGAACAACATCTATTGCCTCGTCCAAACCGTACCTTCGGCCTGCATCCACTTTGGCCCTTGCGTCCAGATATTTTTTGCCATGACTTGCCATGGAATCTTTCTCCCTTAGTCCATACTACACTATGCCTGCTTCGAACCGGCATCGTGTAATATGCCTTTAATCAACAATTTCAACACCCATGCTACGGGCTGTGCCTTCAATGGAACGTACAGCCGCATGCAAATCAACAGCGGTCAGGTCCGGCTCCTTTTTCATGGCGATTTCCTCTACCTGCTTCCTGGTAACTTTGCCGACTTTTTCCCGATTAGGAATTCCTGACCCTTTCTCGATATTTGCTGCCTTCTTAAGCAAAATAGCTGCAGGAGGCGTCTTCATAATAAAGCTGAATGACCTGTCTACATATACTGTTATCACAACAGGGATTATCATCCCCATCTGGTCCTGTGTCTTTGCATTAAAGGCCTTAACAAACTCCATTATGTTTACACCGTGTTGCCCCAAAGCGGGTCCCACAGGCGGAGACGGGTTTGCCTGCCCGGCAGGGATCTGGAGTTTAATATATGATAAGACTTTCTTGGCCATAGTATTCTCCTTTAACCGGCCTTTTGTACGTGTCCGAATTCCAGCTCAACAGGTGTTGACCTTCCAAAAATAGAGACAAGTACCCGGATCTTTCCTTTCTCCGGGTTAACATTATCTACAACACCGTTAAAATTGACAAAAGGCCCATCTATCACAGTCACATGATCACCCTTTTCAAAGCTATACTTGGGTACCGGCGTTAGAGCTCGTTCTTCCATCTGGCGGATTATTTTTTCCGCCTCTTCATCTGAAAGTGGTACGGGATTCTGCAGGCCACCGATAAAGCCGGTCACTTTTGGGGTATCCTGAACCAGGTGCCACGAGTTATCATTTAATTCCATCTTTACCAGAATGTAGCCCGGAAATATTTTTCTGGATGAAGTACGCCTTTCTCCTCTTAGAATTTCTACTACATTTTCCATAGGAACAACAATTCCGGAGAAATACTCCTCCATCCCATACTGCTTAATCCTCTCCTCTAAAGAGATCTTGACCTTATGCTCAAACCCGGAATAAGTATGAACAATGTACCATTTTTGTACCATTAAAAGTTACTCATTTACAAGCTATAGAAAGTCATGTGTGACATGGACTAACTTATTTTTTTAGTAAGCGTTCACGGAACGCTGAAATTGGAAATTGGAAATTGGAAATTTGGCTTTCATGCTTTTGTTTCGTTTCATCTCTATCAAATTTCTAATTTCTAATTTCAAGCCATAAACGGCTACTTTTTTCGATGAATTGCCTCTGCTGACAGCGACTAGCCGACCAATATACATCAACTGTTAATAAATAAGGAAGCTGACAAGCTTTGTCAGGGAAATATCTACTATACCAAGGTACGCAGTAAAGAAAAACGTAATTGCCAATACAGCGGTAGTCAGCGCAATTGCTTCCTTCCTGGAAGGCCAAGTAATTTTGTCAAACTCGACACGGACCTCTAGGAGAAAGGACTTAACCTTATCCACCCAACCCATAACACCGCTGCTCAAAGCAGGGCTGGCCTCTGCCCGGCCGGAGCCCTGGCTGGACGAGCGGTCCTTGACAGGCTTGTCATTGCCTTGTGTTACAGTCTGTGTTTTTTCTCTGCTCTGAGCCTTTCTAACTTTCTTTTTTGTCACTTAAATCTCCCAACTTGCCGGAGTCGATTTATATTTTCTGATAACGGACAATGGCAGGCCAGGAGGGACTCGAACCCCCAACTCCCGGATTTGGAGT
>WTCF01000079.1 GCA_013138705.1 Deltaproteobacteria bacterium | reverse complement strand
AGTTCATGGCCCGTTGGCGGCTGCGGCTTAATGTGAGTCCGGAAGAGATTAAAGCAGTAGTGAGAACCTGACTCATGATTCCCCAACGAAACATTTCGCTTCTCTCCAACCGTCTTGCCCGCGAAGGTGGCCGCCGTATACCCGAAGCGATCCTCGAACGTGATTACTGTCTTGCCTGGTTTCTTGTAGGCCTTTCCAGCTCACCGATTTGCAAAAGTCTTATATTCAAGGGTGGCACAGCGCTGAAACGATGCTATTTCAGCAAATACCGCTTTTCCGAGGATCTTGATTTCACACTTGCAGAGGAGATGCCGCTGGAAACTATCCTTGCCGGGTTTGAGAAAGTCCCCCAAACTTCCAGGATCGACTCAATCCTCAGGGTGTATGGTTAGGCATCGGCAATATTGCCATGGAATGGTATTTTTCTCTCTCTGGTAATTCTAATTAAGAATCGAAGCGCTTCATTCACTGATCCTGAATCCGGAAACACTTCCGCGACATCCGGGTCTAACTGAACCATTGATCCCAAAAAGCTCTTCCGTTCAGGACCGATTTTTCTGACACGCAAACTCTTCAGATCATACTCTGGACGAAGCGTATCCTCTAATTCTGTCTTAACCTTCTTCATAGGCTTTTCGCTCTCTTCGGGTTGTCACCCTTGCAGTAATCAAACGGGTAACATTCTTACGTTCGTTATATGACACGATTAATATACGACCTCGATGTGATTGTCCAATAATAAGATACCTATGTTCAACATCAGAGTGATCGGGATCATAGAAATCTACAAAAAGCGGATCATCGAAAACAGTTTTGGCTTCATCAAATGAGACACCGTGCTTGGACAAATTAGCTATTTCTTTGTTTTTATCCCATTCAAACTCTATAATCATAACATAACACACCTTAAATTATTCATCTGTTTTTACTGTAATACTAAATACCACTAATCGCCGCTACTCACCTGCCGCGGCAAAAAATTCACCCCAAGGGTCGCTGTGCTCCTCGCGGTCAGGTGCAGTAGAATTGTGTACGCCCGGCATGGGCGTGAACTTATGGGGTAAAAGTTCCCTGTATATGAACCCCGTTCGTTCATTTTATGATGGTAACGAAAGTACTAGCCGAAGGCAAGCGCCTTCGCCTGTCATAGAAAGGTCAACCCCCCAGATTTCTGAAAAGTAACGATCCTTTGGGCACACGAAATCCCTATCCCAATACCCAAAATTGAATGCTGAATTTGGATAAGAGAGAACAGTTTTCGCAACTCCAAATCAGTGAATCCCTTACGTGTGTAGCCTCGAAATCCGGAGGTGCGCCAATGGGGTAAATCCAACCTGTCACATAGGGCGTCCAGCAATGGCGCCTGATCAGCTTCCTTGGATATTGTGTCCATCAGCAATCCTCAGGGTGCCTCGAGACTAACTACGGATCTCTGTTACGGATCACAGGCGAAACCGGAGGTCGCCCATCGGATTCTTTGGCTCACAAAACTCTCTACATGATCCACTCCTCCCTGAACAAATATCTCAACTCCAACCCTCAGCTATCTTCCAGTAAAAAACCATCGGTGGCCAGCCCAATATCAAACAGGAGCAAGACCCAGTCGGCTTACATCAAACAGCTTGGCTGCATCAAAACGCTTGCCTTGCCCAACGTGCCAAAGGGCGCGAGCCAACTTCCTCATCACGGCTACAACGGCCTTCATTTTTATCCCTCCATCACGTTCTATTTTGCATTGATACCAGGCCTGGACTATGAAATTGTTTTGAATCAGCCGTAAAACCGCCAGGTAAAGATACATACGTACAGTCCCGGATCCACGCTTCGTGATCTTCAACTTACCCTTGTGCTTGCCACTGCTGTGCTCTTTCAGATTTAAGCCCATGCTTTTTACATAACTGCCTGCATTGTCATAGCGGCTCACATCACCCAGTTCGGAGTGCAGCACGGCTGCTGTCTTTTTCCCAATGATACCAACCATCGCATCAACTGATTCAGTATCCTGGGTCAGCCTCTCAACCCTATCCTGGGCCGTCCTGGCTTTCTGTTGAAGCCTTCGGACCTCACTGCATAGCTCAACTAAAAGCCTTCGCTCCTCCTCAATACAAGGCACACCCATCGACTGCTGTGCACTCTCCACCACCTTATCAATCTTCTCTACCAAAAGGTTGCTCCGGCCAACTCTACGCATCAACTCAGCAGACTTTTCAGGCTCAGCCGCTACCCGATCCGGACATCCAAAGGCTATAATCAATTCAAGCAAAGTGACAGACGTAAGCTTGAGATGCCGGGTAACCTCGGGCCAATGACGTGCCAGAAGAGACTCCAGACGATTAATGTTACGATAATAGGCATCATCGTATAGCTCCATCGTCTTTATTGCGGCTCTCAGCTCCCTCTGCGCCTTTTCGGGCAATGGCCACTCTTCGCTCGCTCCATCCAAATGAAGCCGCCCAATAATGGCCGCTGCCTTGGAATCATGAAGACTGGGAACCCCATCATACACTTCTGCAGCATCATGACACCGTTTCGGGCTTACACGGTAAACCTTGATGCCATTGCCCAGGAATAAGGCCCTCAAGGCATCTCCATAGGTTCCGCTCGGCTCCATGGCCACATCTAAAGAAGACCATGGCAGCTTGTGGAGCATCACATCCAGTAACATCCCCGTCTCCATAGGATGCTTCCACTTTATCGTAGACAAAACCTCTCGCTTCTCATTCATCAGAGCGGCAAAAAAATCCTCCTTGGCTACGTCCACGCCCAGCACTATTTTCTGATTTTTGACTACTTTCCTAAGCTCGTCCAAATTCAGGGCCTTGACATCTACGGCACGGTAGATACGCTTTTTCATGGGGATACCTCCTATTTGTGGTTACTGTGATTGTTTGAAACCACTTTTTACTTTATTTGGAGGATCCCCGTTTTTTTTCTTACTATAGCTGACTAGCTATGGCGTCTCAAGAGGGCGTTACCGTGAGGTAGTGTCTGGGGGCTAATTTCTATTAAGGAACAGTGGGTGAAAATTCACTACCCGGCTACGGCCCGGTAACCTTGATGAACCGCCCTATGCGGACCCGCTTGTGGGGTGGTGTGGTGGCTGGGAGAGAACCCCTCCCGGCTACCCGATTGGATTTGCCACTCATCATGTTTGAGTATGGATATTTTTATCCCGTTTATCATTTCATTTCTTCATTTTTCGAATTTCCTGATGCAAGTAATGGA
>WTCF01000138.1 GCA_013138705.1 Deltaproteobacteria bacterium | reverse complement strand
GAACGAATAATATCACTGGATACCATAGTAGGGGACGGGCGGGATGGAATTACGGTCCGATTTATAATTCCTGAAGTCTATGCCCAGCTAGCCTATGGTCTCAAGCTACTTATGGACTATCCGGCCGGCAGGGTGGTGGAAGATCCCACTTACACCATTATCTTCTTTACAGACGAGGCATTTGAAAACAACAAGCACAAAAAGCTTATTGACAAGGATATTGCCATCCGCCTCTGGATGGGAGAAAATAGGGGCGAGCAGGTAAAGATATGCAAAAACAGCCTATACGTTGGTGAAGGGAAAAAGGGTGTCTTCCAATTTGAGGACTGGCGGGTAAAAGCCATTGACAAGACAGGCATCTTCCTGCACTCAGGTGCCAGAAGGGACCGGCTCTGGATATACGATCTTGAAACCGAAAGACCGGAGCTGAAGGAAGTGGTTGCGGGTGTCTCGGGCCTCACTGCTACAGGTAAGACAACAACACTTTGCAGAAAGTTCGCCAAGCTTCACAGGGAGAGCTCTGAGATGATAGGTGACGATGGTGGTACTCTGGCCTTTGACGGGAGCTACGCGGCCTTTGAGATGGGAGGATTGTACGTAAAGACAGAGGGGCTGGATGAGAGCCAGCCTGAAATACTCCGTGGGGCAGACTCCCGTGATGCCTTCCTGGAAAATGTTGCCATTAGCAAATACCCGTATATACCTGATTTCAAAGATATTTCCAAGACGGCAAATGGCCGGGCCGTTATCACGAGAGAGAACCTTGAAATAGCAAGCCCGTCTTTAAGGGCGGACAGGTTGGATTATATAATCATCCTTACAAGAAATCCCATGATCAATGCCATAAACAAGTTGACTCCTGAGCAGGCCACCATGCAGTTTATCTACGGCGAATCAATTGAGAGTTCCGGAGGCAATCCCGAGGAGGCAGGTAAGTTTAAGCGAGTCTTCTTTCTTGACCCTTTTGTTTGCGGGAATCTTCTTGAGCATGCGATGATTTTCCATGATATTATAAAGAGAAACCGCATAAAGTGCTATCTGTCCAATACAGGCACTATAGGCACGGACGATGCAAAGGTGACCTTGCGCCAGTCTCTTGGTATTTACAATGATCTCAGTCGCATAGAGCTGCGGTTCAGCTCCGAACCGGATTTATTGGGCTATCATTACCCGATTAAATGCGACCGGGCCAACCTGTCACTCATGAACGCCCACTCTCTTTTTCCTGACAAGGAAATCCTCAGAAAGAAGATAAAGAATTTCCTCAAGGGCAGGACAGAGTATCTTGAGGATTTTGAGGCCAGGTTTGGTGAGATCTCCGAACACATAAGGGAGTCATTGCCCTATCATGAAGACCACGTCTATAAAATAATTGAAGATCAAAGCGCCCTGGACTTTGAATAATAAGGTGTATCCCTGGTGACTTTATAACTTATGAGGCACAATCGCTGGAAGGATATAGATCAAGCCAGAAAGCTTCTCAAGCTTCCTGAACAGGTAACCAGGATAGAGATACTGGAGGCATACAGGCGTCGCTGCAGAGACCTTCATCCAGACAGAAATCCCGGTATAGACACATCAGAAGAGATGGCCGGGCTAAATGCGGCCTACAGTATTTTGATGGAATATTCCGATAGGTATGCAATAAAGCTCAATCCAAATGAGGATGGCATGACCGAGGGAGAATGGTGGATGCATCACTTCGGACAGGACCCTATCTGGACCGGAGACCATGAGGAAGAATAGCTATGGCTTTAATCGTACAGAAGTATGGCGGTTCTTCAGTAGCTGACTGCGATCTGATTAAAAGAGTTGCAGATCATGTGATTGCCTGCAAAAAGCAGGGGGATGATGTGGTGGTAGTCCTCTCTGCCATGGCAGGGGAGACCGACCGGCTTATTGACCTGGCAAGGCAAGTGCAATCAACATCGGACCCCAGGGAACTTGACGTATTGCTGGCCACCGGAGAGCAGATGACCACCTCCCTCTTTGCCATGGCAGTCAGAGAAAAAGGCTTTGAGGCCACGTCCTTTCTGGGTTATCAGATCCCAATCGACACGGATTCAGACCACGGAAAGGCCAGGATCCTGGACATATCAACTGAGAAACTCAATGCAGCCATCAAATCAGGACATATTCCTGTTGTGGCAGGATTTCAGGGAGTTACCCCTAGAGGTAATATCACCACCCTCGGAAGGGGCGGCTCAGACACAACTGCAGTGGCAGTAGCTGTAGTCCTTAATGCTGATATCTGCGAAATTTATACAGATGTAGACGGAGTCTACACAACAGATCCCAATATATGTCCGGATGCCAGAAAGATAGACAGAATCTCCTATGAGGAGATGATGGAAATGGCAAGCCTCGGTGCAAAGGTCCTTGAGATCCGATCAGTGGAGTTTGCCATGCGATACGGCATGCCTCTCCATGTGAGATCGAGTTTTACTTACAACACAGGGACTCATGTGGTTAAGGAGGATAAAACTATGGAACAGATCTTGGTTTCCGGTGTTACCTACAGCCGAAATGAAGCGCGTATTACCATCACAAAGGTCCCTGACAGCCCCGGAATAGCCGCAGGCATATTCAATCCGATCTCAAACGCAAACATTGTTGTTGATATGATCATCCAGAACACAAGGGCCGGTGACCTCACTGACATGACCTTTACAATTCCACGGGGGAATTACGACCAGGCCATGGGAATAGTGCAGAAAGTAGCCAAAGAAATCGGGGCTGAGAGGGTGGCTGGAGACCAGAACATTGCCAAGGTTTCTATAGTGGGAGTGGGCATGAGGAACCACGCAGGTGTGGCCGGCAAGATGTTCGATATCCTGGCCAGGCATGGAATTAATATTCTCATGATTAGCACCTCTGAGATCAAGGTATCATGCGTCATTGAGGAGAAATACACCGAATTGGCCGTTCGCGCACTGCACGAGGAGTTTGGTCTGAATCATGAATAAAAAAATCGAAATATATGACACAACCCTTCGGGACGGGACTCAGGCCGAGGATTTTAACCTCTCTGTCGAGGATAAGGTCCGGATAACATTAAAACTTGATGATCTCGGCGTAGATTACATTGAAGGGGGCTGGCCGGGGTCCAACCCAAAAGACGAACAATACTTTCGCGAGATTCAAAACTATTCCCTAAACCACAGCAGGATAGCTGCCTTTGGCAGCACTCATCACGCCAGGCATCATGCCCACGAAGATCAAAATCTCAAGGCACTCGTGGCAGCCCGGACTCCGGTTATTATAATTTTCGGAAAGACATGGGAAATACATGTAAAAGACGTCTTGAGAATCTCCCCGGAGAGGAACCTGGAACTTATAGAGGACTCCCTTTCCTGGCTGAGACCCCAGGTGCAGACACTATTTTACGACGCTGAGCACTTTTTCGACGGATACAAGACCGACCGTGACTATGCCCTTGAGACCCTGCGCCGGGCATTGGCCGGAGGGACGGATTGCCTTGTGCTTTGTGATACTAATGGCGGGACTATGCCATATGAACTGACGGAAATCATCAGGGATGTCCGAAAGATACTGGGAGACGGCGTTCAACTGGGTATCCACTGCCACAATGATGCCGAAGTTGCCGTAGCCAACTCCCTGTCGGCGGTCAGGGCCGGAGTGACACACATCCAGGGGACCATGAATGGTTTTGGTGAGAGGTGCGGAAATGCCAACCTCTGTTCCGTAATTCCTGGCCTGATGCTCAAAATGGGGTATGAATGCACAGCAGGCAAAAATCTCGATAAGCTCACCAGTGCGTCAAGGTTTGTCAGTGAAATCGCAAACCTGTCCCACAATAAGTACCAACCCTATGTGGGGGAAAGTGCCTTTGCCCACAAGGGGGGTATCCATGTCAGTGCTGTCCAGCGCAATCCTGAATCATATGAACACATAAGACCTGAACTTGTGGGGAACATACAGCGTATCCTGATCTCGGATCTTTCCGGAAAAAGCAACATCCTTGCCAAGGCCAAGCAGTTTGGCCTTGACCTGGAGAGCCATGACCCTGTTGTACTGGACATCGTGGCCCAGCTAAAAGAGCTCGAAGCCCAGGGTTTCCAGTTCGAAGGTGCGGAAGCCTCCTTTGAATTGCTCATGAGAAAGGCCCTCGGCACCCGGCGCAAGTACTTTGATCTCCTTGCCTTCAGGGTCATAGACCAGAAGTTCAAAGACAATGAACCTACACAGGCAGAGGCTACTATTAAGGTGCGTGTAGGTGGCCATACAGAACACACTGCTGCAGTAGGCAATGGACCGGTAAATGCCTTGGATAACGCCATTAGAAAGGCCCTTGAAAAATTCTACCCGCAGCTCAAGGAAATGACACTGCAGGACTATAAGGTCAGGGTGCTTCCCGGAAGTCCCGGGACAGAGGCCAAGGTGCGGGTGCTGATAGAATCAAGGGATCAACACGACAAGTGGGGCACAGTCGGGCTTTCCAACGATATCATCGAGGCCAGTTGGCAGGCCCTTGTGGATGCTATCTGCTATAAGTTACTCAAGTCAGAAAAAGAAAAGCCGTAGGGTTAGATTTTTTTGTAACCGTTCACAGGTTCAGGGTTCAATAAGGGTATGGGGTCAAATCTGTAATCAGTCTTTTATTCACCGGCATCATGGAGTACGGCATCAACCAACTCCTGGCGGATATAGATACCATTTTCGATGAGAGCCTCAATGTGTGGCTTGATTTTTTCAATCAACCTCATTCGCTTGGCACGCAGGAGCAATCCTGTGGTTCCGATTTGCTTTATGTTTAATCTTGCGGCTATTTTTCTTGCTCGGGCATCATCCAGCAGGATGATGCAATCGGGTGTTGTTTGGGCCAAAGCGATTGCCTGTGCTTCTCCTGCATCCACGAGAATGCTTAAAGGTTGTACCAATTGAGATGAAGGTGTTTGGATTGTTATCCATTTGACTTGGCTTATCTCATATGCACCGGGCAGTCCCCGGCCTTTTATTGTTACTTCGCGCCATACTTCTGGTGGAGCTATAATCTCAGAAAACATGCGGGGTAAAAGCTCAAGCTGGCCGATACGTGTCATGCCGATAAGAGGGCCGCTGTCTGCAACAGCTATGGCTTCACGCATTTTTTAGTTCATCCAGGATCTGGTCATCATCAAGGTTTATTACAGGTATCTCCATACGGCCTAGTTCGTCCATGAATTTTATTTTATTCATGTTGCACAGTTCTGCTGCTTTACCAACAGAAAGACGGCCCAGTTCAAACAGTTTGACAGCCAGTAAAAAGAGCATTTCCTGTTCAAGTGCTTTTTTTGATTTGCCGGTAGATATCAAAAGGTCGTCACTGTATGGTATTGAGAGAGTTGGCATGATTATATCCTCCCATTATTTTACAAAATGCTGTCCGGTTGGGCGAGCGCAA
>WTCF01000037.1 GCA_013138705.1 Deltaproteobacteria bacterium | reverse complement strand
TTACACCAGGATTCAGCCCGGCTTTGCTGAAAATGCCTTCCAGGAGGTATGTGATCGTAGTCTTACCATTAGTGCCTGTAATGGCTATAAGGGCCATTTTTTCACTGGGATTTCCATAAAAGGCACTCGCCAGAAGACCGGTTGAAAGCCTGGGGTCGTCCACTCCTATAACAGGAAGTGCTCCAGGAACGGTCTTGACGTAACGATGGACATCTTGGCTTGGCATTAACAGGGCAGAGGCTCCTTTCACCACGGCATCATTGATAAATTGTCTTCCATCAAATTCCGTGCCGGGAATTGCAACAAATATGTACCCTTGCTTTACCTGTCTGGAGTCTGCGGATATGCCCCTGATTTTTACGTCATCCAACTCAGGTAATATAGAAACAGCAGGTCTCAGCACTTCTAACATATCCCGCAATGTCCTTTCGTGCCGTGTATTACCAAACATCATTTGCAGGTTATACTGCAGACCTTCACACCCTTAAGAGGTATTCCTGATCTTGGTTTCTGTGCGATCACAGTCCCTACACCTTTGAGTTTGGTGGAAATGCCTATGGATTGCAGAATATCCAAGGCCTGTCTTACGGATTTTCCTTTAAGATTTGGCATCCTGGAGAGTTCTTTTTGGGTCTCTTGGCTTTTCACCGTTCGCCATTTGTCTTTCAATGGTATCTGTGCCGCCTGTTTTGCTACTATTAGTGCTCGCCCTAAAGTGCCCCTACGTTCACGAGGATCAATTTTTACGCCGTCTAGCAAAACAATATAACTTACTTTGGGTGATTTGTCGGGCCAGAATCCCAGGGCAGTGACCTGGGCTGGAAATTGAGTAGATATTTGCTCAGACTGTTCATTCCACCTGATGCTGGCAAGAGAAGGCCCTCCCCTGACCTCGAGGTTTTTCCGTGATCTGAGTATAAGCTCTTCTGTTAACCAGGGAATTTTGGCCTGCCTTTGGTCCTTTATGGAAGACTCGGATGTCAGGAATTCATTAGGGCTTTGTAGAGCCACGTGTGGTGTCACCAATATATTCCCATTTATCAGGGCAGAGAAGGCCCTGAGAATCTGGATCGGACTGGCTGTGATACCCCGGCGTAAGAAGCAATTCAGTGAGCTCGGCAGGACTGAAGACAGGCTGCCTTGGCCTTCACCCGGAAGGTCAATACCTGTAGGCTGACCAAACCCCAGACCCAAGAGATCCCTTGACATGTCGTCATAAGAGATAAGATCCTTCAGCTCCTGTTCAGCCCAGGGACTCCACAGGACCAGACCTTTACCCAAAGTCTCCCATTCCCACTTCCGGGCCTTTTTGTCCAAAGACCGGATTTTTGATTTTGGCAGCTTACTTTGTTCAAACATCCGGTTTAAAAAAGGCGCAAGGACCATCAGGTCAACATTGTCTTGCAGAGAGTAATTTGTAATGTTTGTTGCAGGTAGTTCCCAAAAACGTTCCGGGTCCCAGGAAGGCTTGCTGGCAAGAGCAAGGATCTCACCGTTTTCAACACTCATTATAACAAGACAGCCTTTATCGGCCTTAAGTCTTTTCAGTTGCCTGCCAAGCTCTTTTTCCGCTGATGCCTGAATATTTTTTTCAAGGGTAAGCGTAAGTTCCTGTGCACCCGCGTGAATTTGTGGCATATTAGTATGGCTTAAAAGGTTGTCATATGTATATTCAATTCCCTCAAGGCCCATACCGCCTTGATCGACAAACCCCAAAACCGGAGAAGCCAGTGGACCGCAAGGATATATCCTTTTATATTTTTCCTGTATTTCTATTCCCTTAAGCCGCATGTCTTTCAGCTTCAGACCTTGTTCTACGGAAATGCCGTCCTTTAGACAGATAACGTCCTGTTCCTCCGACAGCAGTTTTGTCACAGCATGAGGATCAAGACAAAGGATTTCTGATACCCGTGGTACCCAATCATCAGCTTGCGGCAACTTGGAAGGCCTTGCTAAGGCAGAGATTGTCTTTTGGCTTACGGCGAATATCGCTCCTGTCCTGTCAAGAATTATGCCCCTGTACAGGGGGCTTTGCCGGGAATAGTAGTCACGGCTCCGTTGTTGAGAAAGCCTGGACGAATCAATCTCATCTTCGCTACTGACATTGCTGCTCTGCCAAAAGCAACCAACAAACGATGTAGCAATGATCAAAAAACCTGCCAGGACGAAAAGGAACATAATTCTTTTATCTTTATAAGGAAAACTCATTCTGATCTCTATCAGTTAAGGGATATTGTCTGCCTGTCTGTGGGTGGGTGAAGTCCCATTTTTTCCCCCAATTTTTCCATACGCTTGCGTGCCTTGAGCCGGTCCATTTGAGTGCTGAAATCCTGATATTGAGCACCGAGACGGCCTTCCTCAATCTGAAGAAACTCTATGTCCTTTGCTATTTTCCGGGTCTCGTGCGTAGTCCAGAACCCCAGTATTAATAAGGCGGCTAGAGCAAATATGAGCGCAATTGTCTTTTGACGGGTTATCTTGAGTACTTGTGAGAACGAAAGGATGCTGCCGGTGTTGTTTTCCTGTGCCATCGGAACATATGAACGTCTCTGGGGTATTCTAATTGTTGCTGATCGAGGACTCATTTTTCTCCCTCCTAAAGCATGTTCCGGCAAGATGCTCAAGGGTAGTTATATTAATTTCAATTGAGTCGCGCCGGGCTCTATACATTGAGCAATTCTCAGCTTGGCACTTCTGGCCCTGGGATTACTATGCATTTCTTCAGGACCTGGTACCATGGGTTTTTTAGTTAAGGGTTTCAATCTGTTATCTTCTCTGAAAGCGATTTTTACCAGACGGTCCTCCAGGGAATGAAAAGAGATAATACACAGTCGTCCTTCTGGTCTCAGGCAAGACGGGAGTGAGTCAAGGGCCTCTTTAAGGTTGTCGAGCTCTCGGTTCACTGCGATTCGGAGCGCCTGGAAGGTCCGTGTGGCAGGATGAATTCGGCGTGGGTGGTATTTCCTGGGAATGGAATTGGCAACCACTTCTGCCAATTCCGCTGAAGTCAGAATCGGGGCTGTCTTCTGCCTGTCATATATGCGTTTGGCGATTCTCTTTGCCCATCTCTCCTCCCCGTATGTTTGGATAAGCTCGGTCAATCTTTTGACCGGAAGCTTGTTGACCATGTCAGCAGCAGTCACTGCACCAGGGGCAGAAGAATCCATGCGCATGTCAAGAGGTTCGTCCCTGGAAAAGCTGAAGCCCCTCCTGCTATTCTCCAGATGGAAGCTTGAAATTCCAAGATCCATAAGTATCCCATCAACTTGCCCTATTCTATTGAATAAAAGAACATCATGGAGATGGATAAAATTGCTGTGAATGAACCGAACCTTGTCACCAAATAGGGCCAATCTGGATTCGGCCTGTTCCAGGGCCTCTGTGTCACAGTCAAGGCCAAGGACCATTTTGACTTCAGGGCACCTTGACAGTATGGCCTCTGTATGGCCACCCAGGCCCAGTGTTGCATCAACATAGACCCCGCCCGGCCTCAACGACAGGCCATCCAGCACTTCGGAAACCATTACCGGGCAATGCATGGTCTCCTTTCTAGCCGCTAATTCCGAATTTAGCGGTGATATCGCTGCTGTACTGGTCAAAGTTATCCCTCGTTTTTTGCAATTCTTTGTTCAAGTTATCATTGTTTGATATTTCGAAATAAGTGAGCATGCCAGAGAGAACCACATCTCTGGTCAGTCCCGCCTCTTCACGGAGCTTCAGAGGCATCAATATTCTCCCCTGGCCATCCAGGGGACACTCCGCTGCTGCTCCCAACAAATATCTTTTAAAGGCTACGACTTCAGGAGGTCCAAATTGGAACCGGCTGAAATGTTCTTCTATCTTTCGCCATTCCTCAAAAGGATAAGCTGCGAGGCAAGAGGGCAGGTTGGTGACTATCAACCGGCCATCGTATTTTGCCTGCAAGAACTCTCTAAAACGGGCTGGAATGCTAAGACGGCCCTTGGCATCCAAGACATGGGCCGACCGTCCTCTGAACATTGCTTTTACCCCTTTGTCCTACTTTATCCCACTATATACCTATATATTTTAATAAAGGGTTGCCTGTCAAGAGAATTAAGAGATAATTTAACCAAAAAATATCAGTAGGTTATATAATAGAAACTGTACTTTCCTTTCTTTTTCTATAATTTGCTTTTAAAAATGATGATTCTTGAAAATTGAGACAGAAATATATAAATTACCTCTAATTCCTTTATCGGGAAAAAGTGTCATCTACTTGAAACTTTTAAAAAAGTTTTTTTAATTTTTATCTGGCGATTAAAAGGGAAAGAGGTGGTGGCACAAAGTGGGGAAGATGGATGGATTAGTTCTGGCTTTCACCTGTTTGGAGGTCTTGCGGGCCTGGCTTTGTATCATCTTGTGTATGTTTTTCCGGTTTGGCGTCAGTGGTTTGTGTTGGAACAGGGTTGGTTTTTTTTATGGGCCGGGATTTACGCCGGCGTTGGTATTGATCTACGGCCCTGTTGTGTTCAGACAAAGTCCGGGAAAAACAATGTGTCCCGTTATTTCGTGAAACGAAGAATAAATAATCCTTTTTTGATGGATAGAGAGTCGCCCTGATGGATTCCTTGCCCGGGTTTGAAATCGGCCCCTTGGGAAGACCTCTGTTTACATAAGTGTTATAGGGGGTCCTTTTT
The DNA here is from genome assembly GCA_013138705.1 of Deltaproteobacteria bacterium. The sequence continues at coordinate 1,817 of WTCF01000037.1, read as the reverse complement.
CTAAGATCTTTCCACCTGAGACGGCTCTTTCTTGCTTTGGTTTCCACCAGTATCCCATAGTGGACAGTTGGATCTGCCTGGAGCGGCATGTTTTTTTTCACGCGATTCCAGAATACGCAAGCAATTAGCGGCATTTCTCTTGACCGCATGGCCTCTTTTTCCACTATGGAAGCAATGGTCACTATGTCGTGGATTTGAACACCTAGTTCTTCCGTTCTGCGGCTGAATTCTTCTGAATTCCATACTTCCCAGAAATGATTTACAAAGGTGCGGAGCATCTCACGTGCCGTGGCGTCCTTGGTCAATTGATAGGTGTCAGGGTAAACATAGCCCTCGGCGCTATCAGCCTTTATGCCCAAAGTCCTTAAGATGTTTTTGTCTCTTGCCACATTGAGAAATGAATCGTTTGATATCAATTTCGCATTTGCAAGAAGGTCATCTATTTGAAACAGGTTATAGCCCTCTGGGATGGTAACCATATATTGGCGGATTTTCCCCTGGACCAGGTAATCCAGGATCTCTACAGGCGTTTGGGTTGGAGAGAGTTCATATTCTCCTGCCTTGATTCTGGTTGTTGCATTTTCCCACCAGGCCAGGCAATAAAACGCCCTCTTGGATTTGATTAAGCCTTCTGCTTCAAGTAATTGTGCTGCTGAGGAAAAGGTGCTCCCTGTGGGAATTAATACGGTCTTATTTTTGCCTGTTTCCGAAACAGGCAACGTACATTCTTTCCAGATCTGATAACCGGACAGAAAAACTAAGTAGAGTAAAACAGGTAACCAAAATTCACGTATTATGCGCATATTACCTAAGTTGAGCGATTAGCTTTTAGCCATTAGCGGTTAGCTTTTGGATAAAAACTGTTCAACATCCTCTTTACCTTATTGACCTGTTGATTAAGCTAATAGCTAACCGCTAACCGCACAGATCCATATATTTTGAGCTGAATGCCCCTTCCCGTATAATTTCAGGAGGGTCAGTGCATACATCTATGATCGTTGATGGGGCACCTCCGGATGTGGGCCCCCCGTCCAGTATATAGTCAGGGGGACAAGATCGTAACTGATCCGCAACTTCCTCGGCCTTATAGGTGGCGGGTTGTTCTGAGAGGTTTGCACTGGTTGCGGTCATAGGATTCCCCAGGGTTTGTACCAGGGAATGTGCCCATGAATGGCTTGAGATTCTTACGCCCACCTTGGCTGTATCTGCACAAAGCGGCCATGGTAACCCAGGTTTAGCCGGCAAAAGCAGGGTCAAGGGACCTGGCCAGAAGCGCTCCATCAAGGTAACTGCTGCCGGCGGAACTCGGCTGACCAGATGGATGAGATCCGAAGTATCTGAAATGAGGATCAAAAGTGGTTTATGCCTTGGCCTTTTTTTGATTACATAGATTCGCTCAAGGGCATCAATGTGTTTTATTGAGGCCCCAAGCCCATAGCTCGTCTCTGTGGGAAAGGCTACCACTCCACCTTTCTGCACTATATCTGCAGCTCGTTGGATCAATATGCTGTCAGGTGGTGGGACCATATCATAATTAAAAAATAAATGGACCTGTGCAGTTAAGAAACTACTCAAACGTTCATGACGAGTGCTTTCGTCGCCCACGAAGGTGAAAATATAATATTTACCAAACTAAAGTTCCGGAAAAGGCAAAAGGATGCTGTGCACGCCTTTTTACAACAATTTTCAACTAATATCAAATTCAACTACATCTTCAAATCAGCAAGGTTTTGCACCAATCTCTTTGAACGTATTCCGGACAAATTCTCACGCTTCGGATTGCCCAACAGCATTGCTCAAGTATTTTACAAGCGACC
>WTCF01000163.1 GCA_013138705.1 Deltaproteobacteria bacterium | reverse complement strand
TGGGCTGCCGAGTCATTGAAGGAGATGGTTCAAGCGTCACCTTTGAAAAAGACGGCATCCGCGCATATTTCCACAGACCGCATCCAGATAGGGAAGCGTTAAGGTATCGCATCAAAGACGCCCGTGAATTTCTTAAGAAATTAGGAGTAAGGCCATGAAGGGAATGAACTACAAAGGTTATGTTGCCAAGGTTGAATTTGATCCGGAAGATCATATCTTTGTCGGTCATATCATCGGCATCCGTGATGTTGTCGGCTTCCATGGTGAATCTGTTGCGACGCTTGAAACCGCCTTCCGGGAGGCGGTTGACAATTACCTTGTCGCCTGCAAAAAGCTTGGTCAGGAGCCGAATAAGCCATACTCCGGCAACCTCATGTTGCGGGTTCCTGCCGAGATCCATGCGGCAGTGGCCGCCGCCGCAGAAGCCAGCGGAAAAAGTATTAACCAGTGGGCAGCAAAAGCCTTGGAGGTAGCAAGCCACGCCCATTAAATTTCTATGGTTATCCATGCACATCACTTCGTATGCAATTCCGGCACTTAATCAGGTAAAGGAAGGTTTTCCTCCCCACACCACCTAGCATACGGGTCCGCCTTAGGCGGTTCCCGGTAAGCCTTAAAAGGCATTTTCAAATACCTCTAATCTCACCAAGAAAGCTACATCTAGCATGGCAGACAGGTCTCCCCGGACAAGAACGTTCACCCTGTTGAATAGGGTTCCCTTCGGGAAATTCAACAGGGTAAACCTTCGCTACACAACCTACCCTATCTCTAGAACCCTGGGCTTTGTTATGTTGTGCTAACTTACCCGGAGACTGGGCCTTATATGCTATTTCTGTTCCCCGGATCGAGTCCGGGGCAGGCTTGGCTCATAGCTTTGCACTCCGGCTTCCTTCAGACACCACCTCACGGTAACGCCCTCTTGAGACGCCATAGCTAGGCGAAGGCTCTTGCGTTCGGCTAATACTTTCGCTACCGTCATAAAATGATGGAACGGGGTTCATATACAGGGGACTTTCACCCCATAAGTTCACGCCCATGCCGGGCGCTTTACGCCATACGTCTTGCGATTGGTGAGCCGCCATTTGCCAACATCAGGTCCGCTTTCCGTCTGGATAGATTTACTCTACGCGGCAAGAGAAAGGTGAATATCCAGTGGAATCTCTTCTGCATGATCCACAACATAAAGAAGATTCATCGTTATGCGCCAGGATTTGCGTAATCAGCGGAGAAAATGGCAGGATGCCGCTCAAATAATCGGGCGGGAATCCTTTGGAAGGGATGCAAGGTTTATGGTAGGCTAAGTTTGAAAATATAACCACAACTGAAGCTGGAATGGAACTCCCGGATGCTGATTTAAAAATCAGCGCCCCTGGGAAATGGCAACACTTTCAAAAGGACTTTTTCTACAGACTCGTTCGGCATACACAATAAATACATATTTAAGGATATCAACATGACACCAAAAAAATTTTATGACTGGCAGACAGCAGGGGGTACAGATGATGTCATGCGTATGGTTGATTGTCTGGAACGGGGTGATCTTGCATGGTGTGCAATCGGAGGCGTTGCGGTAAATCATTGGGCCGATGAACCAATGGTTACACAAGACGTTGATTTTGTAGTTGCTGCAGAATCTGTGGAACTTGCTACAAAACTTCTTGAGGAAGCCGGATTTACATCGGAACGCTTTCAATGGTCTATTAATTTCCACGGCCATTCCAAGGTGAGTATTCAATTGAGCACGGAAGATTTTTATAAAGAGTTCCCTAGTCGTTCCGTTCCGGCAGACATTCATGGAATTCTTATGCGTGTTGCTTCTCTGGAAGACACATTGCGTGGAAAAATCAAAGCGTGGCGAGATACTGAAAGAAGACAAAGCAAGAAGCTAAAAGACCTCGGAGATATTGCTCGTTTGGTCGAAAGCCACCCTCATCTTTGGGAATTACTTGATCCGGATTTGAAAGAGATAATCCAAAAACAGTAAATTAGAGCCGAACAACCGCCTGGACGCAGACGGGCTAAAAATCGCGCCCGCTGGTCAGGCGGGCCGATTAGGCCGATGGGAAAAGGAAACTACACGGAAGTGCTGATGCTCAGAGATAAGCGGGACTCAGGAAGGGAAAAAGGTGTAGTGCGGTCTTTGGCTTCATTCAATGGAGTATAAGCGCTCATGGGACGGTCTGATAACACGCTTTCCCTCGGCCGAGCCATGAGCTACCCTCACTAACGCTGAATAAACGGTGAAAGCTCCCACGGTTCTCAATGTGCTTAACCGCAGCGATCGCTTAATAGGCCCTAAAGTTGACATAAACTAACACCTAAGAAACTTAACCATTGTGGTCGCAAATGATCGACATTCTAAAAGATCTCAGGGCACACTTGGGAAAGGGGCTCTGGCTCCTTGTAATCCTAATTAGGCTATACTCTTGATGTAAAACAGGGAAAGCTTCTTCAAAAACTGTGAGGAGATTCGGGCGGACATCGCTGGGTGGGCCACATGCCCTTCAGGAGATTGAGAACATTGACGTACTCAGCTCCTGGCTATATGTCGCGGTTTCGACTTCGTAGATTTCTGTTTAGATATCGAAGGTAAATCTTCACAATTTTAGTTGCACAAAACGGCGAAACCTGAAATTTCGGTTGTTATCGAAGAGATTGCATATTTAAATGCTGGCATGGAAATTCAGCGCACAAGAGAATTGCGTTGTGGTGAAAAAAACATGATAGAGAAATCTCAAATTATGACCATTCACAGTATAATTTTCGGTTAGCAGGGCACGATGTTCAACCCGCAACTAACAACCAGTATATTATGCCAAAACGTACAGACATAAATAAAATCCTTATTATCGGCTCAGGTCCAATCATTATCGGCCAGGCGTGCGAGTTTGATTATTCAGGGACCCAGGCATGTAAGGCCCTGATGGAAGAAGGCTATGAGGTCGTGCTTGTAAACAGTAATCCTGCCACGATCATGACAGATCCTGAAACAGCCCATCGCACCTATATTGAACCCATTACGCCTGAGATCGTGGCAAAGATAATCGAACGGGAACGGCCCCATGCCATTCTTCCGACCCTTGGGGGCCAGACAGGCCTTAACACGGCAGTGAAAGTTGCCGAGACCGGGCTCCTGGAAAAATTGGGGGTAGAGATGATCGGTGCCTCAATTCCGGTTATTCGCAAGGCCGAAGAGAGGGAGCAATTCCGTGACGCCATGAGCCATATCGGCCTGCGCGTGCCTGAGAACGGCATCGCAAAGGATATGGATCAGGCAAGAGGGATTGCAAAAAAAATCGGTTATCCCCTGATTATCAGGGCAAGTTTTACCATGGGAGGGGCCGGCAGCGGAGTGGCCTATAACCGGGAAGAAATGGAGAACCTTGCCAAGGCAGGCCTTGATGCCAGCATGATTTCCGAGATCATCATTGAGGAATCCCTCATAGGGTGGAAGGAATATGAGCTGGAGGTCATGAGGGACTTCAAGGACAATGTGGTCATAATCTGCTCCATTGAAAATTTTGATCCCATGGGTGTTCACACAGGTGACAGCATTACCGTGGCCCCTGCGCAGACCCTCACAGACAAAGAATATCAGGCCATGCGCGATGCAGCCATTGCCATTATCAGGGAAATCGGCGTGGAGACCGGCGGCTCCAACATCCAGTTTGCTATTCGCCCTGAAAATGGCGAGATGGTGGTCATTGAGATGAATCCCAGGGTGTCCAGAAGCTCGGCCCTGGCCTCCAAGGCTACCGGCTTCCCCATTGCCAAGATAGCTGCCAAACTCGCTGTTGGATATACCCTGGATGAAATCGCTAATGATATCACCCGTGAAACGCTTGCCTCCTTTGAGCCCACTATTGATTACTGCGTGGTAAAAATCCCTCGCTGGACCTTTGAAAAATTCCCCGGTGCTGAAGACATACTGACCACATCCATGAAGTCTGTGGGTGAGACCATGGCCATAGGGAGGACCTTTAAGGAGGCCCTTCAAAAGGCCATCAGATCCCTGGAGATCGGGAAATTTGGTCTCGGGTCTGATACACTCCAAAGCAGGGAGTCCGGTCCGAATATCCACGAAATAGAAAAGGGTCTCATCAATCCCAACTCAAACCGGATCTTTCATATCTATGCAGCCCTGGAGCATGGGATGACCCTGGAAAGAATTTATGATCTGACCCGTATTGACCCCTGGTTTATCTTCCATATCCGGCAGATACACGATCTGGAAAAACAGTTAGGTCAAATGGCACAAAAGGGGCTTGGGCCTGGCAAATGGGACCCGGAATTCCTGAAAAAGGTGAAAGAATACGGTTTTTCCGATGTTCAACTCGCGAGCATCTTTGATACGGACGAGCAGGCCATAAGGGAGATACGGAAGTCAAAGGGAATAGAACCGGTCTACAAGCTGGTGGATACGTGTGCTGCCGAGTTTGAGGCCTATACGCCTTATTACTATTCAACCTATGAGCAGGAGAATGAGATCCGTTCTTCAGAGAAAAGAAAGGTAGTTATCCTGGGTGGAGGCCCTAACCGGATCGGCCAGGGGATTGAATTTGATTATTGCTGTGTTCATGCCTCATTTGCCCTTAAGGAAATGGGCATAGAGAGCATTATGGTCAACAGCAACCCTGAGACGGTCAGCACTGATTATGATACCTCTGATAAACTATATTTCGAGCCCCTTACCAGGGAGGATATCCTGAACATTGTCGAACAGGAGAGGCCCGAGGGGATTATTGTCCAGTTCGGAGGTCAGACGCCGCTCAATATATCCACTTCCCTTGCGGAAGCAGGGGTTACCATCCTTGGAACCAGCCCGGATAGCATAGATCGTGCTGAAGACAGGGATCATTTCCAAAGCCTGCTCAAAAAATTGAACATAGAGCAACCCGAAAACGGAATCGCGGTTAATAAAGAAGAGGCAACCCGGATAGCTGACAAGATCGGCTATCCCGTGTTGGTCAGGCCGTCCTTTGTCCTGGGTGGCCGGGCCATGGAGATCGTTTATGATCAGGAGGACCTGGAGTTTTATATGGAGACCGCTGTCAAGGTATCTCCCGGAAAGCCCATACTGATTGACAGATTTCTCGAAGATGCTACAGAGATTGACGTGGACGCCATCTCGGACGGAGAAGATACGATAATCGGCGGGATCATGGAACATATTGAAGAGGCAGGCATCCATAGCGGGGACAGCGCCTGTGTGCTGCCTTCAATTTCTCTGAGCCAAGAAATCCTGGAACAGATCAAGGACCATACCAGGGCGATTGCCGGGGAACTTGATGTGAAGGGGTTGATGAACATCCAGTATGCAGTCAAGGGGGGTATCATCTATGTCCTGGAGGTAAATCCAAGGGCCTCAAGGACCGTCCCCTTTGTCAGCAAGGCCACTGGTGTCCCTTTAGCCAAACTTGCCACCAAGGTCATTATGGGAAAACGCCTGAAGGATCTTGGCCTGATGCAAGATGTTAAGCATTCACACATCTGTTGCAAGGAGTCGGCCTTTCCTTTTGCCCGGTTTCCCAACGTGGATACGATCCTTGGGCCTGAGATGAAATCCACAGGCGAGGTGATGGGTATAGACAGCTCTTTCGGCCTGGCCTTTGCCAAGTCACAATTGGCTGTGGGGCAGAAACTGCCTCTTTCCGGCACGGTGTTCATCAGTGTTAAGGATAAAGACAAAAAGGCGTCACAGGGTATTGCAGCCATGCTCCATGATGCGGGATTTAAGATTGTGGCCACCGGGGGTACTTCCGCCTTTCTTTTAAATCATGGGATTCCGAATCAACAAGTCAACAAGGTGAGACAAGGCAGGCCTCATATCGCGGACATGATCAAGAACGGGGAGATTGATCTGATCATAAACACCACGAGCAACAAGAAGGCAATCTCTGAGTCC
>WTCF01000094.1 GCA_013138705.1 Deltaproteobacteria bacterium | reverse complement strand
TAAAAACCGGCGGTCTTGGCAATGATATAAGTGATCTTCCGGCAGTGGGCTGCGCCCCTCAATGGATGAGTGAAAAGGCAGTGTCCATCGGGCAGTACTTTGTCTCAAGTGGTGTTTATGTGGTCTTTGGGCCAGGGTTCCCCACAACAGGCTCCAAGGTGGTTACTGACTATTGCTTCAAGGAGATGGAAAATCTCTATGGAGGAATGTGGGACATGGCCGAGACATCCAATGATTTTGCCAATAAAATGATTGATAAAATAAACCAAAGGCGCCAGGGCCTCGGTCTGGACAAGAAAAAGGAGCGAGTCCTCTTTGACATGGCCATGAGGCGTGAACTCGAGGCCACACCTCTGCTCGATGTGGGGTGCCATGGGCCGGGGGGATAGTTCAGAGGGGATATGAATGACAAGTTAGGCATTTTAGTTAGTTCCGACAGACACATCGATCATCTGATCGGCATTACCAAGGCGGCGCATAGGGCGGGAAAGAAAGTAACGATTTTTCTCACTAATCGGGGGGTTTTCCTGACTAAAAACGAGAGGTTCACCGAACTGGAGGGGATTTGCCATATAAGCCTTTGCAGCTTGTGCTTTGAATCTTTCAAGATTGATAGGCCCATACCAATTGTCAAGGATCAGGACTTTGGTACCCAGATGCGGAATGTCGAAATAATGAAAGATTGTGATCGTTGTATTGTTCTGTAGGAGAACCGGACCATGAATATTGAAAAGGTGGCTTTCATTATTAACGAAACCGAGAATTGCTGGCAGGCCCTGCGCAGCGCCTTCGGATGTATGGTGGAAAATCTTTGGTGCGGTGCCTTCTTCATTGACTCCAATATAGAATCACCCTCGAATTTATCAGAGGAGGAGTTCAAAGAACACCTGGAGAGTTTTGTGGAGGACTTTGAGGCAGAGATCTACACTAACGTCAAGGCCGATGCCGACAAATATGAGCACGTTAAATACCTTTCACTGGAAGACATGATCCCCAAAATCAAGGCGTACCAGCTAGTGGTGCCTTTTTAGGAAAACGAGAAAATGAAGCAGTTACATATTTTTAAAAGCAGACCTGAAAATAATACTGAGTTCCTTGCTGAAAAATTGGCAGAAGACCACGAGGCGACCTGGTTTAACCTTTATGAGGATACGGATTATGACAAGTTGGTGAAACTTATCTTTGACAACGATGAGGTAATAAGCTGGTGGTGAATCGTTCATTAGTCCATTTCTTCCTCTACGGTTTCATGTTGGCTTAAAATATAAAGACCATGCACAGGAAAGGGGAGAGTATAGTTAGGGATCTCTTCAAAGCGGATGCAGCCGATATCATCATCTTCCGGGATTTCAGACAGAGGAATGAGCCCCATAGGAATGGGGAAGTCCAGGGGCCGTGAATTGATTGCGGACAGTCTGGAGACATACCGTTCCTTCATGCAGTCAATTATCATATCTCTTTCCTCAAGGGTGAATGATTCCAAAAGGACCTTGCGACTGCTCATAGAATCAGCAGGTGCATTTCTGTCTATCGGGTCTCCAAGAAGCTTTATCCAATCGTAAGATTGGGCCTCCTTCTCATCCCAATCCGGGCGGAAAAGATGTACTTCCACATATTTATGTCCTTTAAGTCTCTTGATGATTAAAGAGATCATATATCCCTTTTTTACCGGCAATTCATTCTGGGAAGTGATGATATTAAGTCTCATTTTTTTCTCCTGCCACCGAACTGTAAGCGTTTACAGGGTGCTGCAGATGCGAGGCGGAGGGTACGCAGACGTACTCCCTGTACTTCAAGTGCCCGAGAACAAAGCAGATGCGGTGCCATGTGAACGCTTACCCTGCCTCTTCTTTTTGCATGAAGAGTTTGGCCTTTTCAGCAAGTTTTCTAAGCCTGTCATTTACTTTTGCAAATACTGAATCTTCCGGATAGCGTCCGTCAGGTCCAGGGATTCCGGCAGGTTGGCCTGTCAATATCTCCATGCCTTCTTCCACCTTGGATATGGCCCAGATCTGGAACTTGCCCTGCTTTACGGCCTCTATCACTTCTGGTTTGAGCATCAGGTCTTTGACGTTGGTTTCGGGGATTATTACTCCCTGCTCTCCGGTCAAGTTCCTCGCCTTGCAGATGTCAAAGAAACCCTCGATTTTTCTGGTGACCCCCCCTACCGGCAGAATTTCTCCTTTCTGGCTGACAGCCCCGGTTACGGCAATTCCCTGGTCAATCGGCACATCAGAGAGCGCCGACAGCAGGGCGAACAGCTCTGCACCGGAGGCCGAGTCTCCCTCGACCATGCCGTAGCTTTGCTCAAAGCATATGGAGGCGGTGAGGCTTAATGGGCAGTCTGCCGCAAAGTGGGCCTTTAGATACCCGGCCAGTATCATCACGCCCTTGGTGTGAATGCTGCCGCTGAGATCAGCCTCCCTTTCCAGGTTTACAACACCTTCTTTGCCGAGAGCTATGTTCACCGTGATCCTGGAGGGTTTGCCGAACACATAATCACCAAGGTCATAGATGGACAGCCCATTTACCTGGCCCACGGCCTTACCGGTTGTTGCCACTTTAAGGATATCTTTTTTGAGCATTTCATGCAGATGGTCCTCATACAGATTACATCTATATGCCTTTTCATCCATTGCCTTCTGGATATGCTTACCCTCGACAAGTTCGCTGTTTTCAGATCTCGCCCAGAAATCCGCTTCTCGCAACAAGTCTGCAAGATCCGATATTTTTAGACTGAGCTTTTCCTGGGACCCTGCCAGTTCGGAGCTGAACTCTATGAGACTTGCAACTCCGCTCATGTGCATGTCCCTGAGATTTTCCCGTTCTATAAGGGCCTTGGTTGAGCGCATGAATTGCTCCAGCCTCTCTTCGTTCCTGTCAACATGGACGTCAAGGTGGACCTTGACTTTAAAAAGTTCTTTAAAGTCTTCGTCGTAGTTATAAAGGAGTTGATACATGAACGGATTTCCCATAAGTACTATCTTTATACGCAAAGGGATCGGTTCGGGTTTCAAGGCCTTGGTTGTGAATAACCCGAACTGTTCTCCAGGGTCTTCTATCTCAATTTTTCTATTTCTCAATGCCCTTTTCAGGGCTTCATATGAAAAAGGCCGTTTTAAGAGATCAAGGGCCTTTATGAGCAGATAACCGCCGTTTGCACGGTGAATTGCGCCTGACTTGATCATGGTAAAATCTGTAAAAAGGGCACCGAACTGGGCCTTACGTTCAACGACACCAAACAGGTTTGGATAGCTCGGGTTGCTTTCTATAATAACAGGGGCCCCCTTGGTCTCTGAATTGTCAACCAGCATGTTTACTTCGTACCGGGTAAAGGACGGACCAGCTCCAGGAAAAGGAAAGGGCAAAGCCTGAGTAGCCTCGCTTTTAGGGCGGAAGTCATCCATGTGCCGGACCACGTCGTCTCTTATATCAGCGAAGTAGTCCCGGAGTATTTTGATAGATTCATATTTTTTCTTCAGGGGTTCCAGTAAGGTGTCAACTGTCTGCCTGACAACCTCCTGATCCAGCTCTTTCAGCTTCCGGCGCACTGACTGTTCTATCTGTTGAATGCGCCTCATGGCATCTCCCATATCCTTGTGGAATTCTTCACTCTTGGCCTTGAGCTCTTTCCGCTCCTCTTCAGACATCTTTGACAGATCCTCAGGGGTGAGAGGGGTGCCGTCTTCCTTTGCCGGAACTACCATCATGACTGACTGATCTGACTGCAGTAGAAAGCCATTTTCGCGCACCTTGTTATCCAGCTTCTGGAATACATTTTTCCGGTCTTTATTGAATTCCTTTATCACCTCTTCCTTCCGGGAAATATACGCCTCGGCTTCAAAAACTTTAGGTATTTGGAGCTTCAGTTCATCCAGTAAGCCTGCCATGTCCTTCTTGAATTCCCGGCCCTTGCCCCCCTGAAGCCCCACTCCGGAAGGTTTATCCGGGTTACGGAAGTTGTAGACATAACACCAGTCAGAAGTTTGAGGGTGTGTGTCTTTGGCTACTTCCTCTACATAAGACCGGGCCAGTTCGGAAAGCCCTGTTTCCTTGATCCCTGCAACATATATATTGAAATCAGGATGTTCCATTCTGAGGCCAAAAGTGAGGGCCTGGATGGCTCTTTCCTGGGCCACTAAAGGCCTTTCCTCAGTCTCAAGCTGGCTCAGTTGCTGAAATCCCAGGCTTTTAGGATCTATGTTCAGACGAAGTTTTTCCGGATCCAGTGGTACGATGGTAGTCATTTTCACCTTCTCTTACGATCTAAGTGCTCATAGGCAAGATCTGTTGCAATCCTGCCCCTGGAGGTCCTGTGCATGTAACCTCTTTGTATTAAAAAGGGCTCATAGACATCTTCCAGTGTGCCTTTTTCTTCTCCTACGGATGTGGCAAGGGTATCAAGCCCGACCGGCCCGCCTTTGAACTTGTCTATGATGGCAGCGAGAATTTCACGGTCCATGCGGTCAAGACCTTGATGATCAACTTCCAGCAAGCGCAGGGCCTTGTCTGCTATCTGACGGGATATGCTTCCGTCGGCCCTGACCTCTGCATAGTCCCGGACCCTCCTTAAGAGCCTGTTTGCTATTCTGGGGGTACCTCTTGACCTCCTTGCGATCTCCAGAGCACCTTGTTGGTCAATTTCAATGACCATGAGCCTGGCAGACCGGTTAACAATTGTGCATAGTTCGTCATCCTGATAAAAGTTTACTCTCAGTACTACGCCGAAGCGATCCCTGAGGGGCGGTGAGAGCAGCCCGGCCCTTGTGGTTGCCCCAACCAGAGTAAAATGCGGAATTTCGATCTTGATGGTCCTTGCACTGGGGCCTTGTCCAATTATCAGATCCAGTTGAAAGTCCTCCATTGCAGGGTAGAGTATTTCCTCCACCACAGGACTCAGCCGGTGAATTTCATCAATGAACAGCACGTCTCCCTGCTGTAAATTGGTCAGTATGGCAGCCAGGTCTCCCGGCCTTTCTATCACAGGACCAGATGTGGATCTGAAGTTCACCCCAAGCTCTGTTGCAATTATGTGGGCAAGAGTGGTCTTGCCCAGGCCGGGCTGCCCGTGGATCAATACATGGTCAAGGGCCTCGCCTCTTTTTCTTGCTGCAGTAATAAAGACATCGAGGCTGGCCTTGACCTCCTGTTGACCTATGTATTCAGAAAGGGTCTTCGGCCTTATTCCGGGCTCGAAAGATTTGTCTTCCTGCAAGGGTTCAGGGCTCAAATTCGTGTCGCCCGTTCTGTTTGCGATATTTTCTGCTGTCATGCCTGTTTTGTACGACTTTTTGCCAGACCCTGCAGGGCTTTTTTCACCAGATCTTCAATGCTTGCATTTTCACCTGCAGATGCAAAAGCCCTGGCAAGGGCGGCCTTGGTCTCAGATGAACCGTAACCAAGATGGGTGAGTGCTGAGAGTGCGTCATCCCACAGGTCTTCCTTACCCGGTTGCTCAATATGCGGGGATGATTCCATATCCCACTGTCTCTTCGTTAGTATGGCCTTGGCCTTTTCCTTTAGATCAATACACAGTCTTGCCGCGGTCTTTTCGCCTATACCCTGGATGGCCCGGAGTCTTTTCTTTTCTTCCCTGGCCAGTATCTGTAGGAGTTCTTCAGCAGAGAGCATTGACAGGATATTCAGTGCCAGCCTGGGGCCTACTCCTGAAACTCCCAGTAACAGCCTGAACATGTCCCTGGCTTCAATTGTTTCAAATCCGTAGAGTGAAAGCGTGTCGTCCTTCCACACAAGGTGGGTAAAGACTGTCAGTTCATTACCGGATGGAGGCAATTTGGCCAGGGATGAAGAGGGCATCTGAATTTCATAGCCAACCCCATTCAAATCAACTATAACACCCCGGTCCCATTGACCCTGTTTCTCGCCCCTGATATAACCGATCATCAGTCCTTCCTTCTCACGGAATCGGGTATTAGCCGGCTGCCCGAAGAGTGGGCATGGCATATAGCCACAGCCAGGGCATCCGCAGCATCCTGAGCGGGTTTTTTGGACAGGTTAAGGAGTACCCTGACCATGTGTTGCACCTGGGTCTTTTCTGCCCTGCCGTAGCCAACCACTGCCTGTTTAACCGTCATGGGCGAGTACTCGAATACAGGGAGACCTCCATGGACTGCCGCCAGAATTACCGCCCCCCTGGCATGACCAAGTAGCAAAGCGGCCCTGGCGTTAACTGAATGAAAGACGCCTTCTACTGCTGAGACTGTTGGATTGTGCCGGCCTATTACTTCCTTTAGACCTGAATAGAGTCTTTCGAGCCGCTCTGCAAAGGTGAGTTCCGCGCGCGGACGGATGATACCTGCATTGACGAAATGGAGCCTGTTATCCTCCCATGACACAATTCCATAACCAGTAGCCCGCGATCCGGGGTCGATACCCAGGATGATCTCCCTTGGCATCCCTAGCCGACCTTTTCAAGGATTTCATCAGGAATATCAAAGTTGGCGTAAACGTTCTGGACATCGCTGTTTTCTTCCAGTGCCTCCATAAGTATCAGGAGTTGGCTTGCCTGCTTTTCGTCCTCAATACTGACCGTGTTGCCGGGTAACCTGGTGACTTCGGCGGTCAGTACAGGAATGCTATTGGCCTCCAGGGCGGACTTTACGTCTTCAAAGGATTCAGGGGCAGTATATACCTCCCATTCGGATTCCTGCTCTTGTATATCTTCGGCATTTGCTTCAAGGGCTATAGTCATAAGGGTTTCTTCATCGGCCTTGTCCTTCTCAACCAGTATGAGTCCTTTTTTCTCGAATATCCAGGCCACGCTTCCCGGCTCTCCAAGGTTGCCGCCCCTCTTAGCAAAGAGATGCCGCACATCCGCTACGGTGCGCTGGCGGTTGTCTGAAATAGTTTCAACCAGTATTGCCACTCCTCCCGGACCGTAACCCTCATATGTGACTTCCTCGTAATTTGCCCCCTCAAGTTCGCCGGTACCCTTCTTTATTGCCCGCTCCATATTGTCCTTGGGCATATTTTCGGCCTTTGCGGCCGCTATTGCAGTCCTCAGTCTTGGGTTGGCTGCAAGGTCTCCACCACCTATACGGGCGGCTACCGTTACTTCCTTTATGATCTTGGAAAAAGCTTTACCACGCTTGGCGTCCTGTGCTGCCTTTTTATGTTTTATTGTGCTCCACTTTGAATGACCGGACATAACGCCTCCATTTGTTAAATTTTTTCAAGATACTATAAACTCAAGATTTTTCTAAAAGGCAAGGCACTAAATACGTTCGAAAAAACGGCTTAGATCTTTATCGAGAAAGTGCTTAATCTTTCGAAGGTATCGGCCGTGTGTAATCAATATCTGTCTCCTGGCCTGGTCCTCTATGAGTTTATGTATCCGGTGTTTCACCCTGTTCCAGAGATCCTTTTTGTAGGCGGTCTCAAGGGGGATCAAGTTATCAAGGTCTTTTAGAGTATTTTTTGTGAATTTGGGAAAAAGTATCCGTTGAACATACAGAGAAGCTAATGCCACGACCAGCATGGCCCACACAATCGGCCAAAGGAAAT
>WTCF01000225.1 GCA_013138705.1 Deltaproteobacteria bacterium | reverse complement strand
GGGTGTTTCAGGGGATCCGGTCTCTTTGACGGAAAACTTACACTCTGGCCCATAGCACACATATCTACCAACAAAGCCTTGATCACGTGGCATAACATCAATGCCCAGAATGTTCATTTTGCCTATCTTGTCTAATTTGGACATCCAGACATTGACGAATTGCTCAAAACTTTTTTGAGCCGCTGAGCTCCCTGGATCCGCTACGGCGGTACAAGGCCCTGACAGAGTCAGGGCCAATACCACCGAGAGCAAAACAAGGTAAACCGGATGTTGATTTCGCACGGATATAACCGCCTAGTCCAGTATATTGAATACTACACGCCGGTTCATGCTTCGGCCTTCCGGCGTATGATTGTCAGCTATTGGGTTGTCCTCGCCGTAACCTATAGGCTCCAGAATGTTTTGAGAGATACCCTTCTCGACTAAGTAATTACATACAGAGGCGGCTCTTCGCTCAGACAGACCCAAGTTATATTTCTCCGTCCCTGTCCAATCGGTATGTCCCTCAATAATTACTTTTATATCGGAATTTTCCTTTAATATCTTAACTGCTTCATCAAGAACCGGCACAAATTCAGGCTTGATGTCCGACTTGTCAAAGTCGAAATTGATTCCACGTAAAACTATCTTTTCTCGAACCTCGACCACGACAACCTCTTCTTTAACCTCTTCTACAATTGCGGGCTCGGGTTCCGGCTCGGGTATGGGCTCGGGTATGGGCTCAACAACCGGCTCCGGTGGAACTACAACATCCTCCTCAGCCAATATCGCGCCGATTGTTCCGCCTACAAGTGCGCCAGCAATCCCACTAATTAACGCTGCTTTATCAGGATTGCTGTCGTTCTCGTGTCCAATGGCAGCTGCGGTTCCGCCGCAAACTGCGGCCCCTATGGCAGCTCCCGTCATGAATCCTTTCTGGCGGGCTGTCATGTTTGCGCACCCGGAAACGAGAGACACCGCACACAATAAAATTAGACCAATTCGCAATAACTTAACCATACTGCCTCCTCTCTTAATAAATATCTTAGACTTTCATGCTTCGTTGTGCCCATATGCGGGCATGGGGGTTGAGTGGTGAAAAAATGAATTTGATTATATATTAGATAGAGAAAACCTCATATGTCAATAGATGTTTAGGAATTATTTCAGATTTTTTTAACCACAGATATCCGCAGGCATATACAGACCGGCTTTTTTCTTACCCATGAAGGGGGAAAACGTTTCAGGGAATTTTCCAAGAAACCGATATAGGAGTAGCAGTAGGCGGTTTCCCGTATAAGGCATATCCGTGACCGTTCACGGTTCAGGGTTCAGAGGTTCATATAAAAACGGTCTTTCGGTTCAGGCACTGAGTAGAGGAAAATGGAAAAATCAATACCGCTACAGGATCTTATTGATTTTGATGAGCTCCAAGCTATTCAGGACAGCTTTGCAAGTACAGTCGGCACATCTTCTGTAATTTTTTCGCCTGAAGGTGTGCCTTTAACCCGCTTTTCCAATCCAACCGGTTTTTGTTCCCTGATTCAGTCAACAGATGAAGGAAAGAAACGCTGTTTTCAATCCTTCATGGAGATGAGCCGGAAGGCACTCGAAGTAAAAGAGCCGAAAATACTGTATTGCTTTACCCATGGTGGTCATTTTGTTGCACCGATTATTATTGATGGTGTGCATAAGGGAACCATGTTTGCTGGTCAATTCATACCAAAAGAATTTTCTTCTGAGCAGTTAAAGGGCATTGAAAAGATAGCAAGAGAGATAAATCCGGACCCCGGACTACTGCTTGAAAAAGCCAGGAACATGCGCGTGGTTAAGGAAGACGTGGTCTGGAATTATTCAGCTTTATTGTTTCAGATAGTGGGTGTACTTGCAAAGCTGGGGGCGCAAAAGGCCGGACTGTGTCGAGCAAAAGATGAACTGCAAAAGGCACGTGACGAACTGGAAATCCGTGTGCAGGAACGTACTGCTGAACTAAAGCAGGAAATCACTGAGCGCAAACAGGCCGAGGAGGAACTGAAAAAAACCAATCAGGAATTAGTGCAGGCCGTAGAGTTTGCCAATCAAATGGCCACCCGGGCCGAAGCCGCTAATATTGCCAAAAGCGAGTTCCTTGCCAACATGAGCCACGAAATACGCACTCCCATGAACGCAGTCATAGGTTTTGCTGATATGCTGCTTGATACCGATCTCGATAAAAACCAGATCGATTATGCAAAAACGATCAGGAGTAGCGGGAACGCCCTGCTCTCTGTGATCAACGACGTCCTTGATTTCTCCAAAATCGAGGCCGGGGAGATGGATTTTCAAGAGATTGACTTTGATCCGGAACTCCTTGCCTATGATGTCTGCGAGCTGATCCGCCCCAGGATCGGATCAAAACCGATAGAGATCCTATGCCGTATCGGGGGCAGACTCCCTTCATATGTAAAAGGTGATCCGGCACGCTTTCGGCAGGTCCTGATTAATCTGATGGGCAATTCTTCCAAGTTTACAGAGTCCGGTGAGATTGAACTCTCATTGGATATTGAGGAAGAAAAAGATGACCAGGTAAAGCTCCATGCTGCAATACGTGATACAGGCATTGGCATCCCGAAAGACAAATTATCCGCAATATTCTCGCCTTTTCAGCAGGCCGATGGATCAACAACAAGAAAGTACGGCGGTACAGGTCTGGGGCTTTCCATATGCAGGAAGATATCAGAGCTTATGAGAGGAGAGGTCTGGGCGGAAAGCCATGGTCCTGGAAGTATTTTTCACTTTATGGCATGGCTAAAAAAAGCTGAAGATAAAGAAGCCAGAAGATTTACCCCTGTGTCACTGACCGGCAGAAAGCCCCTTATTGTTGATGATAACCAGACCAATCTAGATATATTGACACACCTTTTAGAGTCGGTCGGCATGCGTATAGTTGCTCTTAGAAACGGTACTGATGTTGTTCCAACATTAAAAAATGCCTTTGAGTCAGGGGATCCTTTTGATTCTTGCATTATTGATATTCAGATGCCCGGCATGACTGGATATGAAGTAGTAAAACAGATTCGCAATCCCAAATCATCAATCATCAATCATCAATCATCAATCCAGAGTCTTCCCCTGCTTGCCCTGTCTTCTTTGATGGAGCGGGATGCCAAAAAATGTGAAGAGGCTGGATTTGATGGCTTCCTGAGTAAGCCGATTCGCAGAGAAAAGCTTTACAGGATGCTGGAAAGAATGATTGGAGGAAGGGAAGTTGAAGGCAAAAAAGATGAAGCAGTAAAAGAAAAGATTATTACCCAGTATTCAGTCCGGGAGGAGATGAAGCATTCTGTGCGTATCCTTCTGGCAGAGGACAATCCTGTCAACCAGAAGCTGGCAAAGATGATGCTGACCAAGGCTGGGTACCATGTGGAGGTGGCCAATAACGGCAAGGAGGCTGTTGAAAAATACATCGCATCTCCAGAGAATTTTGACCTGATTTTTATGGATATTCAGATGCCGGAGATGGATGGGCTTGCCGCTACGCGGGAAATTCGAAAACAATCAACAATCAACAATCATCAATCATCAATCAAAAGGGTTCCTATCGTTGCAATGACCGCCCATGCCATGAAGGGTGACATAGAAAGATGTATTGAAGCGGGCATGGATGACTACATCTCAAAGCCTATCAAAAGGGAGCTTGTCTTTGGGGTCCTTGAGAAGTGGGTTTTTTTAAGGAAAGACTATATTTCACCGGATGTCACCATGTTGCAGAGTAACTCCCTGTAGTTTATGCCCGCCTCCTTGAACCCTTGGGTACCGAAATTCATATTCGCCTCGAGGATAAGAACTTTTCCCTGATGCTCACACATGTCAAGCCCCACAAAATCGAAACTGCACCGGATAGCAACATCCAGTGCCAGGTTCAGGATATCTTCAGGGACAGGATCAAGTGTAATCCTCCCTCCCTTGGCTACATTGGTGCGGAATTCCCCAGGAGCTGATTCCTTCCAGTAGGCATGGACAATGCGTTTGCCCAGAATTACCACCCGAAGGTCTCTTTCCATGGGTATATATTGTTGAATATAGGCTATCCTGGTCTTACTGAGATACGCCTCCAGATCACTCTCGTTCTTAATCAGAAAAACCCCCTCTCCCTTTGAGGACCCAATAGGCATCTTCCCTACACAAGGAAAACCAAAATAGTCGAGGATTTTCATCTTCTGTTGTTTGCCGTAAAACAGGCGGGTCTCAGGTGTGGGGACGTCCAGGAGATTAAACAGAAGCGTCTGCTTTATCTTATCACCCAAATGCCGATAGCATTGCACACTGGGAAAGGTCTTTTTCCCCATGGCATCCAGGGCATCTGCAAAAAA
>WTCF01000127.1 GCA_013138705.1 Deltaproteobacteria bacterium | reverse complement strand
ACCAGCCAGGCAACCATGACGACCAGATAGATTTGACCGATAATTGACTCAAGGATGGACAAGGAACACGCCGCCGCTGTCAGAGGTGTGATATCGCCGTAACCCAGAGTAGCAATAGTGACAAAACTGAAATATGTAAAAAGGAATCGACTGTCTTTGATCGGACCCTCTGGTATGACAAAAGATCCAGGGTGAAGGTACTCCACAACCGAATATATAAAACCCCACATTATTGCCATTAGTAAGTACGCGACAATAGCGCCAAAAATGACATCTGCGGTTACATTCTTCACTCGTATTATGTGGGATAGTATGATAATTACCATAAAAGCCATGCACAGGACGCCACAAATTCGGCCCGTTAACCAGAGGTAAGGGATTTTTATAAAATAGGCTGACCATATTGAGGCAAGCATGGGTGTGGCAAGCACCGCGGTTATGAGGATGTAGGTTTTTTTTTGGCTGACAGCGTAAAGCCCGGATATAAAGATTGCCGTCATGAATATGTTTAATAGGAACTTTAAACCGATAAAGTTATCAAGGAGGGGCGAGAGGACAAGTAGGAGTAATATTGAGATTAGCAGGAAAAGGAACCTGCCTCTGCAACAGGACCGGATTATCTGAATAACAGAGTCTTTAAGCACACAAGTACCCATTTGGTTACAATGACACTGAAGATTTATTATTTATTCATTGCCCGGACTGGGTCAAGTATTCCCTTAAGGGATTCCCTATATTGACAGAAAATTACCAATCCGGCGACCGCCACCCCGGCTTGACTTCATCTGGTGGCGGTGTTTCCAGCTTTGTGGGTGTCAGCAGATCTCCCCAGTTTGTACGATTTTGCATCTGCTGCTTGATTTTCTCTGGCACGAAGTCTTTCCCTACACGAAATTGCCACCCACCCCCTAATGCCTTGTAAACGGCGACCAGATCAGTCATGACATTCCCCATAGTTGAGACCAGACTATCCTGCCCCTTTGACTGAGACTGTTGCGCATCAAGCACACGCTGATAGTCTACAAGCCCTTCCCGGTACTGAATCGAGGAAAGATACACTGAACGTTTTGCCCCTTCCACACTATAGGCCAGATAGTTTACCGCTTCTTTCCTACGCAAAAAGGATACTATTGCATCTTCAACTTCCTGGGCAGCCTTGAGAACCGTGTTCTCGTAGTTGGCAACCAGTTCCTGGAACCGGGCATCCTGAACTCTGACACTGTTTCTGATGCGGCCGTAATTAAAGATATCCCAGCCGATAGATGGGCCAAAACTGTAATTTACGCTGTCGGAATCCCAAAGGTCGCTAAACGAGCTGCCGCCGGGAAACCCTGCTGCCGTGATCGCTGCATCGCTCGCCCGCAACCCGATGGTTCCAAGTAGTGAGAAATGGGGATACAGATCCGCCTTCGCAATCCCGATTCTGGCGCTCTGGCCGGCCAACTGCCGTTCTGCAAGCCGAATGTCCGGCCGCCGGCGCAGCAGTTCTGCCGGTACGCCCACTGCCACTTCAGCAGACACGGTGGGAATAGTCCCTGGTTTGCCGAGCATCTTGTCGATATCGCCAGGTAGAATGCCAAGGAGGATTGCGAGCGCGTTCTTGGCTTGCCGCAGACTAGCTTCAAGGGAGGGGATTGATGCCTGCGTTTCTCCCAGGAGTGTCTTGGCTTGTGCCACATCCAGTTCTGTCACATCTCCGGAATCAAATCGCACTTCAGCGATGTGCAGGGAACTCTCCTGGATCTTCACGTTTTCTTTGGCGATTACCAGTCGTTGTTCGATGGTGCGGATCAACACATAATTCCGGGCAACCTCAGCGGTGAGGGTGACCAGGATGTAGTCGTAGTTCGCTATTGAAGCATCCAGATCTCCCAGGCCGGCTTCAATGCCGCGGCGAAATTTGCCCCAGAAATCCAGTTCCCAGGCAGCATCGAATGCCAGATCGGCATTGCCGTAATAAAAGTCGGCGCCGGGCTGAGAATTCGCAGTATTCTTGCTTACGCCCTGGGAAGTGAAGCTTCCCCCAACCTCCTGCATTTGCGGGTAGAGACCTCCTGTGGCTATTCCTAACCGGGCCCGGGATTCCAGTATTCGGATCCCCGCGATTCTGAGGCTTAGATTCTGCTGATAGGCGGTCTCGATAAGGGTATTGAGAACAGGGTCGTTGAATATTGTCCACCACTGGCCAAAATCCGCCGACTCGCTCTTGATTACAGGGCTCTCTTCCTCGATCCATTTCTGAGGTTGCGCTATTTCAGGCCTGATATAATTTGGACCAACCGCGCATCCGGTAAGCAGCAAGGCCGAGCTTATAATTGATCCAAAGACAAGACAGCACTTTTCCATTACACTGCTCCTTCCGTATCTTACACAGTTATGTATGCTATTTCCTCGGGGCTTTAATCCTGAAAAAGAGGGTATAAAGCGCCGGGACATAGTTAAGTGTAAACAGGCTTCCGATTCCCAGACCGAAGAACATAATACATGCCATGCCGTAAAAGAGCGGGTCGTGGTTGATAATCAGCGGCGTGAACCCAAGCATGGTTGTAGAGACTGAGAGCAGTATCGGTCTGAAACGGCTGATGGCCGAATTTATAACCGCATCATAGGGTGTCTGCCCTTCGCGTCTGTTCGCTT
>WTCF01000206.1 GCA_013138705.1 Deltaproteobacteria bacterium | reverse complement strand
GTTGTTGGCGAAGTTCTAAGGCCATAGAAAATTAGAGAAGCCGTAACTGGCTTACAGTTTAAAGTTTTCTCCCAAATATATTCTCCGTGCCAGATCGCTTGAGGCGATGTGTTCCGGAGTACCCTCTAAGTTAATAACTCCTAAATTAACAATATAGGCACGATCACATACAGTCAAGGTTTCGCGGACGTTGTGGTCTGAAATGAAGACTCCTATTCCCCTGGCCTTCAGATCCTGTATTATCTTTTGCAGGTCGGAGACAGCTAGGGGATCAACACCTGCAAAGGGTTCGTCAAGCAGAATAAACGATGGGTCGGTAGCGAGTGCCCGCATAACTTCCACCCGTCTCCGCTCCCCCCCTGAAAGCGACTGTGCCTGTTGATCCGCGAGGGCGGAGAGTCCCATGTCATCTAAGAGCTCAAGGGTCTTGCTCTCTATTTCCTGGCGAGAGAGCCCCCTTGTTTCCAATACAAGGCGGATGTTATCTGCAACTGACAGCTTCCTGAATACCGAGGGCTCCTGAGGTAGATAGGTTATGCCTTTACGAGCCCGTTTGTGCATAGGCAAATTGGTTACATCTTCCCCATCAAACGAAACTTTCCCTTCGTCAGGTCTGATGAGACCGGCGATCATATAGAATATAGTGGTCTTGCCGGCACCATTTGGACCCAACAGACCTACTATGCTATGGTCTGATAACTCTAGGCTTACGCCATTGACCACCGGCTGGCCACGAAAACGCTTTACCAGCTTCTCTGCCTTCAGTTTGCTCATAGATAACCTGAGAGGTGATTATTCACTTGGGTAAACAACTGCTTTAACCTTTGTTTCACTGCTTCCTTCAACTACACTTCGGTCTTCATTAATAAAAAAGATAATCCGTTCTCCACTCACCCTGTTAGGGCCTTCCAAAACCTGGGCCGCACCTGTAATAATTATCTTTTCAGCAGGTTTGTCGTAGATAGCCTGTTCTCCAGTACCAACACGCTCACCCTGGATTATACGTACTTGACCTGTGGCCACAATTTTTTTAACAGCCTTTTTTGTTTCCCCCCCCTGTTTTCTTTTTTCATAAAAGACCTCAAGTTTGTCGGAGTGTATTATAAGATCACCTCTGGTGGCCTTCACATGCCCGGTGAACACCACGATACCGGATTTATCCATCGCCTCCATCAGGTCACTCTCTATATAGATTGGGAGCTTGCCCTCACCTGCCGGACCGGCAGGTGAGGTGTCCGGGGCGCCTGTCTGGGCCATAGCCATCGAGCAGTAAAAATGCATAAAAAAAAGGACACAAAACCAGATAACTGAGGCTACGTTTCTAACCTTGCTCATTTGCCGGCGTACACAAAAATTTTGACACTTCATTATGATTCCTCGTAGATGTTCATGGAACGTTGAAATTAGAAAATAGAAATTGGAAATTTGGCCTTCATGCTTTTGTTTCATCTCTCCCAAATTTCTATTTTCCAATTTCAAGTTTCAAGCCGTGAACGGTTACATTCCTCTTAAAGTTCCAGCTCGCCATTTTCTGGAAGAACGGCTGTCTGTCTCTTTACCGTGAGTTTACCATCTTGAAGATCGTACTCAAGCCCTTCGCCCTCCATTTCCAGCCCGTCTCCTTTGATAAGTACTCTGTCCCTGGTCCAGATTAGTTTTTTCTTCTGACTGAAGTGCATAGTTTCTGAAAAGAGCGTAGAGCCATCTTCAGAGTGTATTTTTACATCGCCATTCAGTGACATCTCATCATTATCGATTCTGTACACGCCTGAATCAGCAGTAACAATAACATGACCTCCTCCAGTAGGGAAAAACTTTATTCTTATCTTTTCCAGGTCCATGATGTTTTTGTCCTCATAGAGTCGGGCCACATTTGCCTTTAGGACCCACTGGATCTTCTCGCCGATATTTCTCGTGTAACGAATACCCTCAAAGGTAAGATCAGCCTTCATTTCTTTGAGATCCGTGGTCCATAGATCGCTGGCACTCTTGCTTTGCTGCCACGGCCTCCAGAGAACTATCAAGAAAAAGATGCCGGCAAGTATCCAGAATAGATGTCGTTGTTCAAGTTTCATACATTGACCATCGGTTTCGCAGGATATTCAGAGACGGGATGAATGGCAAGCCGGGTTTGTATTCTGAGGAAAAAGCAAATACGATATCAAGGATTAAGGTAATGATTCAGGAATTCGCTCCTCCTGTTTTGGGCTTTAAGGATCAGTTCGCAGACTTCTCTAACTGCACCCCTTCCCCCTGGTTGTTGTGTGACATAATCAGCATAGTCTTCCATGGATTGTGTGGCATCGGCAACTACTATGGCAAGACCTGCCTTCTGAAGAAGGGGTAGATCCACCCAGTCATCTCCTATGTAAGCAACTTCTTTATCTTCTATCCCCAGCTTCTTCTTTATTCTTTCATATACTTCTATTTTGTCAGGCAGTCCTTGATATACCAGCTTTATGCCTAATTCCTCGGCCCTGACAGCAAGGGCACGAGAAGAGCGGGAACTGAGAATAGCTACATGGATTCCCGCCAGACCGAGGAGCTTAAGGCCAAGGCCATCGTGCACATGAAAGCTCTGCACCTGTTCTCCTTGAGAGGTATATACAATACTTCCGTCGGTCAGCACTCCGTCGACATCCAGCGCAAGAAGGCGGATGTTGCGGGCCTTTGTCATGAGCAGTTCTTTATCTATATGTGCCATCTGAAAATGCAATGTTGAATTTTAAATTTTGAATGCTGAATTGTGGAAGAAGATTTAAAAGACATATACCTTAATTCAACATTCAACATTCAACATTCTTAATTTAGTCTACCGCCTGTCTGATCCTGGAAAGGACCTTCAGCAGGTCTGCCGCAGCTTCAAGGGAGAGACTGTTGGGGCCGTCACAAAGGGCCTTGTCCGGATTTGGGTGGACCTCCAGGAAGATTCCATCCACTCCTGCTGCCATTGCAGCCCTGGCAAGGGTGGATACGAATTCCCTCTGGCCTGATGAGCATCCATCCCCACCGCCAGGGAGTTGAACACTGTGTGTGGCGTCAAAGACCACAGGAAACCCGATCTCCCTCATTATAGCCAGACCACGCATGTCAACCACCAGGTTGTTGTAGCCAAAAGAAGTACCCCTTTCAGTGAGGATGACCTGGTCATTTCCACTCTCTTTTATCTTGGCGACGGCGTGTCTCATGTCCCACGGGGCCATGAACTGCCCCTTCTTAATGCTGACGGGAAGAAGGGTTCGGGCTGCTGCCACCAGGAGATCTGTCTGTCTGCAAAGAAAGGCCGGTATCTGTATACAATCAAGGACCGTTGCGGCTGCCTCTGCCTGATCCGGTGTGTGGATATCTGAGATCACCGGCACATTTAATTCCTCCTTGATGGCAGAGAGCATTTCAAGGCCTTCAGTTAGTCCTGGCCCTCTATATGACCCTATAGATGTCCGGTTTGCCTTGTCGAAGGATGCCTTGAATAGATAGGAAAAACCGTAATCCCCGGCTGCATGGGCCATGAAGGCGCCGATGGAAAGGGCGGTTTTAATGTCTTCCAGCACGCAGGGTCCTGCAATAAGTAAAGGTGGTTGTCCTGAACCAATGCCGATTCCAGCTATATGCACATTTTGTATCTGGATATCTTTTGTACTCATTGTCTTAGCTTTCAGCTTTCAGCTTTCTTGCAAGTGCGGCATGTATAAATGCCGCAAACAGGGGATGGGGATCAAGAGGCCTGGATTTGAACTCGGGATGGAACTGACAGGCAAGGAACCAAGGATGCTGCGGTATTTCCATGATTTCCACCAATTCACCATTAGGACTCAGTCCGGCGAACCTGATTCCAGCGTCCTCAAGGGCCTTGCGATAAGAATTGTTGAGTTCATACCTGTGACGGTGCCTTTCGGATATCTGCTCGACTCCATAGGCGGCATATGCCTTGCTGTCCAGGGCCAACCGGCATGGATATGCGCCAAGACGCATAGTGCCTCCCTTATCAGTGCCCTCATCTCTTTTTTGTATTTTATTAGCGCGGTAGTCATACCATTCCTTCATCAGGTAGATTACCGGATCAGATGTTGTGGGAGCGAATTCAGTGCTGTCAGCCAGGGGCAGCCCGGCTACGTTTCGGGCATATTCAATAACTGCCAACTGCATGCCCAGACAGATGCCGAAAAAAGGCACCTTGTTTTCTCTGGCATAAGTAATGGCCTCAAGTTTTCCAGGTATTCCCCTTGAGCCAAATCCCCCCGGGACCAAGATCCCATCGGCCTCTGAAAGCCGGTTTGCCAGCTCTTCGCCCTTTGTTTCCTCTGAGTTCACAAAGTCAATTTCGATTTCGGAGCTGTTTGCAACACCCCCGTGGAACAGTGCCTCATTCAGGCTTTTATAGGATTCCCTGAGGTTTACATACTTACCAACCATAGCAATCCGCACTTTGTGCTGTGGTTCCTTAATCTTGGCAATAAGGTCCTCCCACTCGGTAAGCACAGGTGCCCTTGTCCACATGTTAAGGGATTCGATGATTCGTTCGTCCAGCCCTTGCTCGTGAAATCGTATCGG
>WTCF01000030.1 GCA_013138705.1 Deltaproteobacteria bacterium | reverse complement strand
TATATGAACAGGCAGGCATGGGAAAAGACACTGGAGACAGGCAAGGTCCATTACTGGAGCCGTACAAGGGACAAATTGTGGCTCAAAGGCGAGACCTCCGGCCATGTTCAGTTACTGAAGGCTGCCTATGCGGACTGTGATCTGGATACAATACTTGTAAAGGTGGAACAGTTGGGTGGTGCGGCTTGCCATAAAGGTTACAGGAGCTGCTTTTATCGAAAAGTCCAGGGGGAATCCCTGGTTATTATTGGAGAGCCTGTTTTTGATCCCAAGGAGATTTATAAAAAGTGAACCAACTTAAGCTGGGTATACCGAAGGGAAGTCTTGAAAAGGCAACAATTGAGCTCTTTGCAAAGTCAGGGTGGCGTATAGATGTCCACCACAGGAGCTATTTCCCCAGTATAGACGATCCCAGTATCGCCTGCAGCATCTGCAGGGCCCAGGAGATGTCCCGTTATGTTGAGCAGGAAATCCTGGACGTCGGCATTACAGGCCGTGATTGGATCCTGGAGAATGACTCGGATATAATAGTTGTGGCAGACCTGATATACTCCAAGGTAAGCAAACGCCCTGCCCGATGGGTTTTGGCCGTACCAGCCGACTCTCCTTATCGTTCTGTTAAGGACCTTGAGGGCAAGAAGATAGCCACAGAGCTTGTCAACTTCTCTAAGCGTTATTTTTCAGAACGTGGAATAGATGTAAGTGTTGAGTTCTCCTGGGGGGCCACCGAGGGCAAGGTTGCCTCCGGGCTTGCGGACGCCATTGTTGAGGTAACAGAGACCGGGAGCACCATCAAGGCACATGGCCTGGTTATTATAGAAGAACTGATGGAGTCCAACCCCCAGTTGATAGCCAACAGAAATGCCTGGGAAGATCCCTGGAAAAGGGAGAAGATCGAACAGATATCCATGCTCCTTCAAAGCGCATTGCGTGCGGATCGTCTTGTGGTGCTCAAGATGAATGTTCCCAAGGAAAAGCTGGAGGCAGTGGTGGACATACTGCCCAGCCTCAATGCCCCTACGGTTTCTATGCTGTATAAACAGGAGTGGTGCTCTGTGGAAACGGTAATAAACGAAGCTGAAGTGAGGGAGCTTATCCCACGGCTAATGGCCGCAGGTGCCCAGGGAATCATAGAACATTCCCTCAACAAGGTCCTCTAGATCCGGTGACAGTCAGGATTACCAAGACTGCCTTTGTTACAAGCGTATATAAGCTCTCCCAGCTTCCATCACCCAGCTTGCCGGAAGTGGCCTTTGCCGGCAGGTCCAATGTGGGCAAATCCTGTCTTCTGAATCGCCTCCTTGGGAGGCACAACCTGGTAAAAGTCAGCTCAAGGCCGGGTTTCACCCAGTCTCTGAACTTTTTTCTGGTCAATGATTCCGTTCACTTTGTCGATC
Organism: Deltaproteobacteria bacterium; assembly: GCA_013138705.1. The sequence goes on along the minus strand of WTCF01000030.1, from coordinate 2,276 downwards.
TTCCGGGCTATGGGTTTGCAAAGGCTCCGAAACACGTTCAGCAAAAATGGCACAGGCTGGTAGAGGGCTATATCGAGACCAGAAAACCTCTCAAGGGCGTGGTGTGCATCTTTGACATGAGGCGGGTTCCGGACCAGTTGGACCTGGACCTCTTGGACTATCTGCATGCCCTGGGAAGGCATATCTGGTTAGTCCTTAACAAGGCAGATAAAATCTCTCAGCCCAAAAGGCAGAGGCAGATACAGGCTATCTGCCAGCGGCTTCCCGGATTTGTTGATAAACCCCTGATTATTTCTGCCCGCACAGGAGAGGGTGTTCAGTCTCTGCTTGAAACGATTTGGCTACAGATGGGGCAAGTCTGAGGGTTTTTCTTTTAAAAAACTCTGGTGCCGGAGGCGAGAGTCGAACTCGCACGGGCGCAAGGCCCACGGGATTTTGAGTCCAGCGCGTATACCAATTTCACCACTCCGGCAATGTATTTTCCTGATACCAAAACCAAACTACAGTGTCAATCAATAATCATCCTGTGGAAGCAAATCCTGAATTCTATCCCAGACCCTCTCGCCGACCTCTTCCTTGTGCAAGAGGGGCAGGGCCTCAACGTCGCCACCTGCGGAGACAATTAGGACCCTATTATTTGGTACATCAAAGCCGGCATCAGGCTGGGACACATCATTGGCAATCAGTAAATCCGCCCCCTTAAGCTTTATTTTCTTTATGGCCTGTGCTTTAAGATCCCGGGTCTCTGCGCAAAAGCCGACGATTATCCGCCTGCCCTTACGACTCTTTACCAACTGCGACAAGATGTCATTTGTCCGTACAAGATCTAAACGCAGTTCAGGTGTGTCTTTCTTGATCTTCCGGCCGGCCCTGACAGCAGGTGTATAGTCCGCCACTGCGGCAGTCATGATTATTACATGAGCATCTTGCGAAAGCTTGCCGATTATGTCCTCCATCTCGCCTGCAGTCTCCACAGGATAGAATTCAATTTCCGGAGGATGTGGAATGGAGACAGGACCACTTACAAGGGTCACTCTCGCACCACGCCTGAAGGCAACCATGGCCATAGCATAACCCATGAATCCTGAGGAACGGTTAGAAATATACCGGACAGGATCCAGATATTCCCTGGTCGGCCCGGCAGATACCAGTACATTCATTCCTCTCAAAGCCTGTGGGGTTGTTGCCTTTAGTATGGCCTCCCTCACCACAGACCACTCCGGCAGTCTTCCCCGGCCCCGGTCGCCACAAGCCGTTTCCCCTGTCTCCGGCTCTATTACTTTGTAGCCCAATGCCTTAAGACGCTCCATGTTTGCCTGAGTCGCCGGATGCGCATACATGGCCGGATTCATTGAAGGGGAAAAAAGTACCGGGCCGGAAAACGCCAGGAGTAATGTGGACAGGAAATCATCTGCCAGACCATTTGCTGCTTTGCCAATTATATTTGCAGTTGCAGGCAGCACCAGAAAAAGGTCGGCAGATCTGGCAAGCTCTATGTGAGGAATGGTCTCAGCACCCTCCACGCAAAACAGATCCGTATACACTTTCTCGCCTGTAAGAGCCGCGAAAGTAATAGGCGACACAAACTCGGTTGCATGCTTGGTCATCACGGGTATTACCCGTGCACCCAATGCCCTGATTTTCTTTGAATAATCAGCGGCCTTATACGCGGCAATCCCCCCGGTTATTCCGAGAAGGACGGTCTTCCCTTCTAATGGCGTATAGGGTGGGGCCTCCTCAGACAAAATCTCTGAGCCGGAGATAGATTTCACATTATCATTGGACAAGTGGTTCGCTCACCCAGATCCGGACCTCGGTCTTAAAGCCCATTCGTCCCTCACGTATCTGTATAAAACAATGGGAGTTACCTCTTTTGGAGAATGCAAGGAAGCTCTGCTTTGCGTCCAATCTACCATCCAATACCCAGCCATGCTTAGGCATGGATTTTGTGAAAAATTCTACCAGTGAAACCACGGTTACCCTGCCCTTAAATACCAATATTCCACCCTGGTAGCCCACAGTCTTAATTATTATCGTCTTGTCTTCAACCCTTTCAAGTTCAATGGGTATAGGAAGATCCGGAAATTCATAAATAACATTGGCGGCCTCAGAACCTGTAGCAGTTTCAGAGAATCCCGTCGAGGACTCCCCTGGTGCCGAACTCGTCTGGGCGCACGAAGTCAGAAGAAAGTTTGGCAGATAGAAGATTAAAGCAGTAATGAAAAAGACAGCGGACAATTTCCTGTGAAAACGCATTTTACATCCTCCTATACTTG
>WTCF01000203.1 GCA_013138705.1 Deltaproteobacteria bacterium | reverse complement strand
ATTTGAATTTATATGGTTTGCATAGAAATTGGACACTTGATGTAATTGAAGCTCTAATATGCTGATTTAACATACTTATTTTCCGACTCCACGACTCAACGACTCAACTATTTGACGATCTCTGTATTAACTATCCTTGAGGTTATCCCTGCATAGCAGGGGTGATTTTCCACCGGGGGGAGGAGGATAGCTCCCTCCTCGCCTCCGAATTGCCGGAGGTTCACTCCACGATATCATCACCCCCCACCTCCACCAGGTGACCAGGGCCGGCATCAAACTGCATCTTGTAGGGCCCGTCAGGTTTCTTGCAAGTGAACTCGCTATCCTCGTTCATCTTACCCTCCATAAGGACCTTTCCTGATACATCCACCATCCTAATAATCACACCTGCGGCCGACGACCCGTCAGAAAAGCCGCCCTCGCAGGTAATGGTCCCATCCCCGTTGTCGTAACACGAGCAAAGAGGGGTGTGAGCCATTGCCAGGGAAGCAATGAGCAGGCTGATGGCCGATAAGCCGGCTACTAAAAATGTTTTTTTCACTAAATTCACCTCCTTTTCTTTAAGTCATTTTTTGCTTGTTCTTTAAAAATCCAGTCCCAATAGTTATTGCCAACGCAAGGCAGTAAAAGGCAACCATGGCCTGCAACCCGTTCAGTCCAAGGGCTGTCCCCCCTGAAAAAATCAGAGTCGCCACGCCAATCCCCAGAACTATGGGAAACAACATGGAAAACACCATCCACCGGATCTGCCCGGTCTGGATCTTCACCATAATGCTGGTTGCCACGCAAGGGGGATAGAGGACCATGAAAAGCATGAGCGCCAGGGCATGAAGGGGCGTAAAACCCTTCTCGCCCTTCTCCATCCTTGTCTCAAGGGTTTCTCCTTCTTCCTCTTGCTCGTAAAGGGCCCCCAGGGTCGCCACACTGCTTTCCTTGGCGGCAAACGATGCCAGCAGAGAGACATTGACACGCCAGTTAAACCCGGCGTATTTTGTGTACGGCTCCATTGCGCGGCCAACACGTCCCAGAAAGCTGTTATCGATCTTCTCCTTTCTAATCTCTCTCAGAAGCTTCTTCCTCGCGCTGAAGACCTTCTTGAATGCCTTGTTTACGTTTTTTGCTTCCTTGTCTCTCTTTGGTCGCACGATCTTGAAGAACACAGGGTTTTCCGCCTTGAATTTCTCATTGACGGCACTGGCCGCCTCTTTGCCCTTTGCCATCATCTTGGCATTCTTGTATTTATCCCAGTAAAGGACCAATGCCATAAGGTTTTCCCCCTGAACCTGCTCAGCATATGGATTACCTTCTATCTTCCGGTGAAAACCTGCAATAGCGCGATCCTTTTCCGTATCGTAATACGCCTTTCTTTCATCGCTCAGCCCTGGGAACTGGAGCAGTATGAATATGATGATGGCAATGGCCGCCACGATGGTGATAATTTTCCTGATAAAGAGCCAGACCCTTTCTACTGCACGGCCGAGCACTCCCCGAATCGTGGGGATGTGATAGGGAGGCATCTCCATGATAAAGGGGGATGTGTCTTTGTTCTTGAGGATCGTGAGGGTCAGGATCTTGGCCACGGGCAGGACCATCAAGAGGCTTATGGTTGAGATGAAGAACATGGCCGGGCCCTTGTAATCGGCAAAATAGATATTGATCAGCAGGACATAGAGTGGGACCTTGGCCAGGCAATTCAACATGGGGATCGTCAGAATGGTGGCGAACCTCGCCCTTTCGTCCGGGATGCCCTTGCAGGACATCACGCCGGGCACAGCGCACCCGCCCACATAGATGCCGCCCAGGACCATGGGAAGAGTGGATTGGCCGTGGAGTCCGAATCTATTAAAAATCCTGTCCAGGATAAATGCCATCCTCGGCATGTAACCGCTGTCTTCCAGAATGGCAATCAGGCCGAACAGTATGAAAAAGATCGGGATATAGTTTAATAGGGCATTGATGCTGTCCACAAACCACAAGGTCATGGACCGGATAAGAGGCGCATCTATAAATCCTGGATTGGGCAGAAAAGATTCCGTAATGCTCCTGAGTTTTGCCAGCAGGGGCCACGTGTAATTTGTGATGTTGTACCCTTGGACAATGGAAAGATAGTAAAGGAGATAGATAACGCCTACCAGGATCAGAGGCCCGAGGAACTTATGGCAGATGATCGTGTCGGCTCTGTCGGATAGGGGTTGCGTGGATGCGGCTTTGGGCTTGACGCATGATCTGCTGATAGTGTCAGCTACCTTGTACCGGCTGAATGCGATATGCCTTTCCGGCTTCTCATTGTGCTTTGACTCAAATTCCTGTCTCTTGTTTTCTATGAATTCAAGGACCTTCCCTGGTGTCGAATGGTGTTCCTCAGCCAGCTTCCGCGCCTCGCTGTCGCCCTCTATGAGCTTGATTGCAAGCCATCTGCCGGGATAATCCCCGGAAAGCGCCCCATTTCCCGAAAACTCGTTCTCGATTTCGGTCAGGTAGGGCTCCATTGACCCGTAATCCACGCGGAAGGGCTTTGGAGACCGCTCCGAACCGGCAACCGAGTTGATGGACTGTAAAAGCTCCTTTTTTCCCCTTCCTTTCTTGATTGCCGTGGGAACCACCGGGACCCCGAGTTGACGGCTAAGTTCCTGCGTATCAATGTCAATGCCCCTTCTCTCAGCCACGTCCATCATGTTGAGATCCACAACTAGAGGGACCTCCATTTCCAGCAACTGGAAAGTGAGATAGAGATGCCGCTTCAGATTCGAGGCGTCTGCCACATTGACAACCACCGAGGGCTTTTCGTGCAGGAGAAAATCGCGTGAGACCCGCTCCTCCGGGGAGTACGAGGTGAGGCTGTATGTCCCGGGGAGGTCAACAACCTCCACCTTCATGCCGTCGTACCTGTAAGAACCGGTCATCTTTTCGACCGTGACTCCAGGGTAGTTGGCCACGTACTGGCTGGCCCCTGTGAGCGCGTTGAAGACCGTGGATTTCCCGCAATTGGGCTGCCCTGCCAAAGCTAACAGGGCCTTTTTCTTCTTCAACGATCCTCAACCTCAACGAACTTGGCTTCTGCGTGACGGATACTCAAAGAATACCCATCCAGCTCCAGCTCCATTGGATCCTCAAGGGGGGCGTTGCGGATTACCTTCATTCTGAGACCGGGGTAGACCCCCATATCTATGAGCCTCTGGCTCAACTTGTCCTGTGCGTGAAGTCTCTTGACAAGACATTCGCTTCCTGGCCTTAAATTATCTAAAGTCATAATTACCTCCTTAGTTCAATCAATTTAGTCGGCCTTGAATTGCCGACTATGGCGGGATGATTAAGTTCGCTTTTATTCATTGTTCTGTTCCGTAGACTTCCACAGGTTCACCGTTCAGGGTTCAGAGTTCAAAGGTTAAGTTGGTTTTGATAAAAAATAATCAAGATAACCCACAGTTACTACTATTGCAATTCATTCTCTATTTGAATACCGAAAGCACCTTATAAAACAAGCTCTCCGTTTTGTCAACCCCGTCTGATGTTAAAAGCCTTAACCAGACAGGTTCAGCAAAAAAAGAGCTTGACAAATGGTCCTTTCTCTGTTTTTTATTGGAGCAATTTTAATTCTTAAGAATATTCTTTCGCAATAACATAAAATACAAATAGATTTCTTTATTGAATGATCGTGGCCCAAACATGTCCTTTTGTTACGTCGGGAAATCGATGAATTCAGAGAGTTCAGATGGCGCAAGTCAAGTCGGTGAGATGCTCGCCGGTGTTGATTTGGAAATCGCACACGAGTTGCCGGGCAGAATTCGCCTTAAAGGGCCTTTTCTTTCACATCCTGCTTTAGACATACCTTGCAGTTTGCGGTGACCGACTGCATTTCCCTGGTAGAAGACCTGGACAGCGACGGTCTTCTGGCCCTAGCTGCTTCGGCAGAGGAACATTACTCTCATCCCATAGCCGACGCCGTTGTCCGGGCAGCAAAAGAGAAATCCCTGGTATTCTATGATCATTCCGAGGTGGACTTTATCGTTGCTCACGGCGTGGTCACTTATGTTGACGAAAAAAGGCTCCTTATAGGTAACGAACATTTCCTTAAAGACGACGAGGGGATAGATTTCAGTCCTGTTCCTGAAACCAAGAGCAGACTGAGAGACGAAGGAAAGGCACTGCTCTTTGTGGCCCTGGACAGTCGTCTCATCGGGGTCATCGCACTCAGTGACACTATCAGGCCTGAGGTCAGAGCTGTGATGGCGCGGCTCAAAGAACTTGGAGTAAGGCGTACAGTGATGCTCACCGGAGATGACCACACAAGGGCCAAGGCCATTGCCGAATCCCTTGGACTTGACGAGTTCTACAGCGAGCTTCTGCCCGAAGACAAGGTTTCCAAAATAGCCGAATTCCAATAGCAAACCCGGGGGTTTCACCCGTTGCCATGCCCCGTGATTATCTTTATGAGGCCTACCAGTTCGGTCCGGCAAATTATTCTCCGGCTGTAGTGAATCCCCAGTTCGCCAATCCCGCTGATTCCCAGTGGCTCGGCATGAACTTCCGGGACGACCGGTTTTGGAAGGGCGTGCTCCTCGGCGCTGCTGCGGCGCTGCTTGTTATCAACGATACTGTGCAAAAGGCCGTAATGAAAGGTACTGCCTCGGTATGGACTGCGGCACAGAGCGGAACTCTTCAGGTACAACCATAATTTTAGGCTTGATTGTCATTTTATCTCGCCAATTTATCTGGCGTGTAGGAACCAGACGTGCAACTTCTTTATTACTGGACAGTCTAAAGTTCCTTTAAAAGTTTGAAATTATAAGAAATGAAAAACTGACCGCGTCATTCCGGCGAAAGCCGGAATCCAGTGTCTCTCCCGCCCGCCTCGCAAGCGAGCTTGCTCGCGTTGCGGGCAGGTCAAAACGTTCCGCGATCTGGATGCCGGATCAAGTCCGGCATGACGAGAGAACTTTGGACTCTCAAGTTTATTATTTCCCTGGATTATAATGGTTTCTCCATCTGATGTCTTATTTAAATAATCGAATAGATTATTCCTTAATTCTGATTGACACAAATATCTTTGTGATTGATCCGAGATGCAAAAGGGAGGACTTCCAAGAAATCTTATAAGCAAACAAGCCGCCATTTCATTATGGTTTTCATCCTTGACTGATTATTGAAACCGGCGTTACAGTGACCATGGTTGCAATAATTAGTCAAGCTCTATCCTGATTCCCGATTTTCTTGAGGTCATCATGGCGGAGGAAAAAGAGGGAGGAAAAAGACCGGTAGAGATAGGGCAGATGACCGTTACCGCGCAAAAGCAGGAAGAAAATGTCCAGGACGTGCCCGTAAGTATCACTGTGTTCAGTTAGAAAGTTTCTATTCTTATCCCGGATAGAGAAGCTAATTTGGATTGCCTCTCGTCGAAAGTAAGAAACCTGTCAGCTTTAATTGATAAAGCTGAGGCCACATGCAGAATATCCAAAGCCCTTGAGCCCGTTTTACTCGTGTGCTTTTTCGATAAATCAACAGCGTATCTGAATGTGTCAGTCCAGCTTATTTGTGGACGATAATAAACTCCTTTGCTTTCATGTTCAGCGAATTTTGCCATAATAAGACGTATCTCATCCGTTGTAATCTCAGTCCTGAATTCCTTCAGATTGATAGCATTGTTGAACTCTAATTCGTGAAAAATTGTTAAAGGAATGGCTTCATTGTTTTCCTTAAGCCAATTTGAGACATCCAGGGAATGTTCTTCTTTGATATAGAGTTTAACGATTACACTCGTGTCGACGTAGAGCACTTAGAACCTGTCCTCCCTGCCTTCAATAACTATTTCGCTTATTGGTTTTCCTTTAAGGTCAATAGCTTCATTGTAGAAATCAGGCCACTCAATTTCGCTTTTAGGGGCTAAAGACACTATTCTGGCTACCGGTTTTCCTCTTTTTGTAATGATTATTTCTTTACCATTATTAATGCCGCTAAGAACCCGGGCAAAATTTTTCTGAATTTCTCCAACAGTTGCTGTTTTCATATTTTTCCTTATTTGATATTTACGTATATTATATGCGTAATGAATAATATGTCAAGATTGACAGAACTAGATATACTTTTTGAGATTTGTCACCAAAATCTTCAGACCAATATCCCATGATGCCGTCATCTCTTGTTTTCAAGCCCTTCCCTGCCCTGATAAATCGTGATGAACCCTGCCAACCCTGTCGATTTTCCTGAGCAGCATCTCCATCACGCCCAGAATAATGGCTGATTTTCCGCTCCTTGCTTCAGTGGCCACGACATAAAGGTTGTTTGACATGGTAGCCTCCTATTGTCGGAAATCTGTGATTCGTGATTCGTGATAAGGCGAAACCCAACAAATAATTGGGAGGAGGTTCGTTCAGGCACTACTTAAGAACGTGTTCTACAAATATTCTAAGGTCTGTACCAATACCAGTCAGAAGCATACCGATGCCGATGGTAGCAAGAAGTAACCCCATCAAACGCGTTAATACATTGAGACCGTTTTGACCGAAGTATTTGACAATCCTTTCGGATGACCTGAAGCAAAAATACGTGATCAAGCATATCAATCCATAAGACGAGAGAGAGATGATAATATGAAGCAATTTCCCACCGACGGCAAAGCTCATTGCAGTGGCAATTGTGCCCGGACCGGCCAACAATGGAACAGCTAATGGTGAAACTGCGACACCGAGTTGAGCTTCGCGGCTGTCTGCAATATCTCCATCACTTGGCGTGTGAACACTAGAACTGGAGCCCTGCAGCATATGATAGCCGATCATAAAAACCACAATACCGCCGGTAACCCGTAGCGCTGGCAGACTAATACCGAACATCTTGAAGAGCTCATTCCCGGCAATGCTTAACACGGCAATAATTGCAAACGCAAGCAGAATACCTCGCCTGGCAACAGCTTTCTTTGTGGCCTTATCGTCTCCGGCAGTCAAACTGATAAAAACAGGAGTATTGGCTATTGGATTCATAATTGCAAAATATCCAGCTAAAGTAGCACCGGCGAACCCGAGCAGGTCTGTTGTGTCCATATATTTTATCCCCTATTTTATCACCACTCCCGCATTCCTCATTTCTTGAAGGCTTCATCAGCAGGCAGCTCAAAGTTGGTGTAAAGACCGATGGCTGTGAAATGGGAACAGGCCTGGCATGCCCCTTGCGAGCAGTGTGTATATCTAATGCGCCGTGTCTCTCTCCAAGAATGCCTGCCACAAGTATAATTGCCAAAGAGATGATCAGCGCGATAATGAAAACAGAAAGGATTGTGGCCATTTTTAAGTGGTTGACTAAACTTTCGGTGTTTTGGATATTGTGGGGTTGTGTTCATTATCACCTAATTCCATAATCGGTCACTTTATAAGTTAATTTCATTCCGGATGCAGGAACAAATGTAACTTATTGAGAAGTTACGAACAAATCAGCTAATTTAACCCGTTGGGAAGAATATGGAATAAGAAGAGAATGAACTCATCGGCATCAAGACTCATTAGTTTGATCAAATTATAGATGGAAAGGTCTTTGTAGGTGTACCTGTCCCTTTTCTTACTCACCATGGCGGGCGATGGGCGACTCGAACGCCCGGCCTTTGGCTCCGGAGGCCAACGCTCTATCCAACTGAGCTAATCGCCCGCTCTATCTATATTTTAGGCACTTTAATTTGGCCGACATTGATTGTCAAACCTGATCAAGCAGTAGCTCAGTTCAATGAATGACGTGGCCTTTACGGGTTATCTGTCCCGGTTGGAAAACTACGCATTTTTTATTAGACTATGAGCGAAGGCGTTTCAAAAAATAATGCCACTATGCCCTTGACAAGACAGATGTCAAATAGCAAAAGACATGTGACAAAAAAGCAAATAAAAAGGAGTTAATAAATGAACAAACGCTATCTTATGGCTCCGGGTCCTGTATCTGTGGCACCTGAGGTTCTGGCAAAAATGTCAGAGCCTATCATCCATCACAGGTCACCTCAATTTTCAGCCATACTTACCAAGGCCAGAGAGAATCTTAAATATCTCTATCAAACGAAAAATGACTGCTTGATCCTGACGTCTTCCGGTACCGGAGGCATGGAGGCATCTGTGGTCAACCTGCTTTCTCCCGGAGACAAGGCCTTGGTGATACGGGGAGGGAAGTTTGGCGAACGTTGGGACGAGCTATGCAATACTTATGGAGTAAAGGCAGTAAACATAGACGTCACCTGGGGAAAAGCCGTTGACCCACAGGAAGTCAAGAAGGCCCTGGACGCCAACCCGGATGCCAAGGCCGTTTTTGTTCAGGCCCATGAAACCTCCACCGGCGTCAAACACCCTGTTGAAGAGCTGGGGGAACTGGTCAGGGAAAGACCGACCACGGTCCTGGCGGTGGATGCCATAAGTGCCCTTGGGGTTTACGAGCTTAAGACAGATGACTGGGGTCTGGATGTGGTGATAACAGGTTCTCAGAAATCTTTGTCCCTGCCACCGGGCCTGGCATTTGTGAGTGTCAGCGAGAAGGCTTGGAAGCTTGTAGAAAAGGCGCAATTGCCAAAATATTACTTCAATTTTTTAAAGGAGAAAAAGGCCCTTGAGAAACAGACCACTGCCTTTACCCCTGCGGTATCCCTTATAATCGGTCTTGGAGAGGTGCTTCGTGGTATACGGGCAACCGGGCTTCCGGCCCTTTTTGCCCACCACAGGCGTCTTTCAGAAGGCACCAAGGCAGGAGTAACCGCTATGGGGCTTGAGTTTTTCTCCACGGCCCCGTCCGAGGCCATAACAGTCATCAAATCCCCGGAGGGAATTGACGGCCAGAATGTGGTAAAAATCCTGAGAGAAGAGTATGGAATCACCATAGCCGGCGGTCAGGCCCAAGCCAAGGGTAAGATCTTCCGCATTTCCCATATGGGGCATCTGGATGAATGGGATATGATCGTAGCATTGGCCGCAGTGGAGAGAGCGCTTAAGCAACTCGGTTATCCTATTGAATTGGGGAAGGGTGTGGCTGCTGCCGAGGTGTACTTTGCTCGGAATCAGTAATGATTTTGACTTTCTGCCTCTAAGACAGTAATAAATGTGAGAATTTTATTTTTTTTGGAAAGGACAGGGAATAATACATGAAAGTCTTAGTAACTGACCCTATAGCAAGGGATGGAATTGAAATTTTTAAAGCCGCAGGGCTTGATGTGGAAGAGCGTCCCGGGCTCTCGCCCGAGGAACTCCTGGAGGTCATTCAAGACGCTGATGGCCTGGTGATTCGTAGCAATACCAGGGTGACCCAGGAAGTAGTGGATGCTGC
>WTCF01000240.1 GCA_013138705.1 Deltaproteobacteria bacterium | reverse complement strand
AGAAGGCTGTTCAGGTCCTCACCTATCATCGCTCCAAGGGACTGGAATGGCCCGTGGTTATCCTTTGCGATCTGCAGTCTTCTGAAAGGGCGGGGTCCTTTGGTATCCATGTGAGCGCCCCAAAAAGTGATTTCGATCCGAGAGATCCTCTGAAGGACCGCTGGATTCGTTACTGGCCGTGGCCTTACGACAAGTACAAGACAGGGACAGGTCTCGAGAGCGCCATAAACGATTCTCATGAGCAGACCGAAGCCCTCCTGCAGGAGCAGAAAGAAATGATGCGACTGCTTTATGTGGGGATGACACGGGCCAGGGATTATCTTGTCCTGGCAGCCCGAGAGGCAGGCAAAAATTCAACAGCCTGGCTGGATACCCTGAAGGATGAGACTGGTACAATGCTTCTGTCATTGCCGGTGGAAGGGGAAGAGAGTGTGGTCAAGATTGGAGAGGATTCCTTTCAGATGAAACCATTGCGGCATGAACCCGGTGAATGTGAGCGGAGCCGAGAAACGGAACAGACCTACGTTTCGGCTGTGATCTCTGAGAAAAGAGACTATCCGCCTGCCCGGCTTGTTCCAAGCCACCTGGAATTTTCTCTGGCCGGGACTGTTGAGATTTCCTCGACCGTTAGACTGGGCGGCCGTCTTTCCTTGACCGGGGAGCCGGATATGCAGGTCCTGGGCGAAGCCGTGCATGCCTTTCTGGCCGCTGATGACGTTACACAGCCCAGAAAGCAACGTTTGGACATGGCCGGCATGATCCTGGGAAACTGGAGTGCCCCCTGGTTGAAAGCAGGAGATTTACTGTCCGCAAGTGACAGGTTACGAGGCTATGTGGACAAGACCTATGGAAAAGAAACCATCCGGCACAGGGAATGGCCGGTTCATTTGAGAATGGGTGATCAAAAGGCCGGTGGATGGATTGATCTTCTTCTGGAAACTCCCCAGGGCTATGTAATCATTGATCACAAGAGTTTCCCCGGACGCATGGAGCAATGGTCCGAACAGGCCCTGCAATACGCTCCTCAGCTTGATCTGTATCAGAAGGCCGTAGAGAAGGCCACAGAACGTCCCGTTATGGCAACAATAATCCATATGCCTGTTTTGGGGGTCATTATGGAAGTGAAAATTGGAGACGTAGTCAAACTTCGTTAATCATATGCCAGTTTGTATCCAAGGGGTTCAAGTGGTTACTTAAGTCGTCAGGGGTATTTTCAGCGGAATTATGCCGCAATATCGCGGCGTACGTAGAGCTTGCGTATCTGTTCTGTAAACTGTTTTTCGATCTCCGGCCGTTTCAGTTTCATAGTGGCGGTGATCATGCCGTTCTCAATGGTCCATGGCTCCAGTGTCATGTACACAGAGCGTACCCGGGCATGGACCGGAAATTTTTTCAACAGCACTGCGATTTTTTTGATGACTTCCTTCGTGGCGGCGGGCGACTGGAGTGAAGAAGGATCTTCAGGATCTAGAGCAAGCCCGGAGGCAAATACCTGCCATGCAGCAGGGTTGAGTACCAACAACGCCGCCACGCATGGTCTGCCTTCTCCAACCACCATGGCCTGGCTGAAAAGTGGGTCCATGATAATCGACGTTTCCAGGTCTGTTGGTGAGACCTTCTCGCCGGTGGAGGTCACCAAGATCTCCTTGAGCCGCCCGCAGATATAAATTTGATGATCCAGTATTTCCGCAATGTCGCCTGTATGCAGCCATCCGTCATCATCGATGGCCGCGCGTGTATATTCAGGCCGGTTCCAGTAGCCAAGCATGACGCCCGGACTGCGCACAAGAAGCTCACCGTTACGTTCGATTTTGATCTCAACTCCGGGCAAGGGTTCTCCCACAGAGGCTGGGACGTTGTTTTCAAGTCGGTTGGTGCATATCACCGGAGAGGTCTCGGTAAGCCCGAATCCTTGTACCAGAGGCAAGCCAAGCCCGATAAAGAACCGTGAAAGTCTCTCCTGCAGTGGAGCTCCTCCGCTGACTGCAAACCGCACACGCCCGCCCAGCTTGGCCAGTATTTTGGCTGCCACGAGTCGATGGAGAAGCGGCCATAAGATACGTTCTACCATGTTGGCATGCCTGCCCCGGCCTTGGGTTGCCTCGAACCGGTGCCAGCCGACTTCTTCCGCCCAGCGAAACAGCAACCGCGCAAGCGCCCCCTTTTTTATTAATTGTTGCTGTATTCTCGCATAGATACGCTCAAAGATTCTTGGCACCGATATGAGCACTGTGGGCCGGATTGTCAGCAAGTCCTCGGCAAGGTCCTTGGTGGAACGTGCGTATGCAACAGAACTGCCTGCCATCATGGGAACGTAATAACCCACTGTACGTTCGAATGTATGCGACAGGGGCAGAAAAGATAGAAAGACGTCTTCACAGTACCCTGGATTTGCTTTTAGCACAGCCTCTGCATTCCAGAGAATGTTCAGGTGAGACAGCATCACGCCCTTGGGATAGCCTGTTGTCCCTGATGTATAGACAATTGTAGCAAGCTTGTGAGGATCAGTGGCCCGGTTGACCGGGGCAACCGGCCGTTCCGGCAGCCAATCGGCTATATAGCTGAATTTTATCTTGTGTTGTGTCCCGGTCACCTCCTCTTTTTCCAAACACAGCACATGTTGCAAGGCAGGCAACCCGGCACAATGCTCTGCCAGCTCTTGCCACTGTTGGGCAGTGCCAACGAGCAATAGCCTGCTGCCCGAGTCGGTCAAGATATAGGCAATGTTTTCAGGACTGTCCCATGTACACAGGGGCACAACCACCAGCCCTAAAGACAGGGCGGCCTGTTCAAAGCAGACCCATTCCACGCTGTTGCGCAGAACAACAGCGACGCGATCACCAGCCTCAAGATTTTCTCCTGCCAGGGCTTGCTCCCAGCGAGAATACTGTATGTGAATCTCCTGCCAGGTATAGGATATCCACCTCTGCCCGGCCGGATCATACTGCCGGTATGCGACGGTCTCAGGCGTCCTTTCGATTCGACGCTGAAACAGGCCCGGCAACGTGCCCGCGTCAGCACAAGAAATAAGGTCAGAATGGAATCCTGCTAATGGATGTACTGTCTTTTTTCTCACAGGGTTCGATCCACCATTTGTCTTTAATCTCCTATCAAAGTGGCGGTATGTCCAAGATCGGGTTCACCGCAGTGGCGCAGAATGTCTGCGCGGGCTGCGTCGCGCAGCTCGATGGCAGCAGACCAGTCTGATCCTCCCGGTGTGATTGGCTTCCCGACCGTGACGCTTACAGTTCCACGGCGAGGGAACCAGGAGCCTGAACGCAGCTTGGACCGGGTTCCCCGGATTGTCACAGGTACCACCGGCATCTCTGCCTCGGCAGCCGTAACGAATGCACCCATGTGGAACGGCAATAGACCCGGCATACGTTGGAACGTGCCTTCCGGGAAAAACAGTAAAGACTTCCCGCGGGCTGCCGCTTGTGCGACCCGCCGGGCGTCCGCCACACCCCGTTCAATATCAAAGCGTTCGATGAACTCCACGTCCATGCGCGACAGCAGCAGGCGGATAGTAAAATAGTCTGTCAGTTCTACTTTGGCTACAAAACCGAACTCAATGGGCAGGGCTGCCACCAACACAAATCCATCAATATAACTCAGGTGATTGGCTACCAGGACAATAGGCCGGTCTTTGGGAATGTTATCCAGCCCGTGCACCACAATAGGTGTCTGCGAAAAACGGGCCAGCAATCGCATAGAGGCACGCACAACAGTCCATCGCCATCCGGACTGTGGCAGCAGGGCCACCAGCAGCCATGTCACAGGTGCTACCAGCCCGAACAGTGTCCAGGCATAAGAGGCGTAAAGCACATCGGTTACCATTCGTCTTGCACGGCGCAGTTGCGGCAACATGCCGCCCAGCGCGAGGCGGGTCAGTTGCCACCAGACCGCCCGCTGCCGTTTGCCGATCCGGCCTTGCTCGTATAAAT
>WTCF01000077.1 GCA_013138705.1 Deltaproteobacteria bacterium | reverse complement strand
AAACCATCACAACCGCGTTTCATTATTTTGGTCGCATCACCGTTTACACTGTATCCGCTTGAAAGGAGCACCTTGATATCTGGGTTGATCTCCTTCATTTTGTCATAGGCTTTGTCACCACCCATCTCCGGCATGATCATGTCGAGGATCACCATGTCAATCTTGTCTTTGTTGTTGCTGTAAACTTCTACGGCTTCTTTTCCGTTTCCGGCCGATAATACCTTGTATCCCATTTGCCTTAAAAGCGCCCCGCCAACATCCCGGATCATCTCTTCATCATCTACAAAAAGCACAGTCTCCGTACCCTTCAATAGCTCGCCGGGCAGCTCCTTTTCTTCTATTAATTCCTTATCCGAGGCCGGCAGATAAATGGAAAAAGTTGTTCCCTTACCCTGTTCACTATAAATGTTGATGACGCCTTCATGATTTTTTATGATACCATAGGCAGAGGCAAGGCCTAAACCCGTTCCCCTGCCCATTTCCTTAGTAGTAAAGAATGGCTCAAATATTCTATGACGGGTTGCTTCATCCATACCGATCCCGGTGTCGGTTACAGAGATTTTCACATAACGGCCAGGCTTAATGTTAAATGGTTTGACATAGCTTTTATCCAGCGTGACGTTCTCTGTTCGAAGGTAAAGCTCTCCGCCTCCGGGCATGGCCTGCCAGGCATTGACATAAAGGTTTAAAAGCACCTGTTCTATCTGACCCTTGTCTACCTCTACTATCCAGATGTCTTCCTCGTATTTTCCATAAACACTTATCTCTTTCTTGGTACGGCCGAACATATCGGAACTTTTGCTGATCAGATCGTTCATATCGGTCGGTTTGACCTCGTATTTACCGCCCCTGGCAAAACCCATGAGTTGTTTTGTAAGGTCTGCCCCCCCTTTAATTATATTCTCTATTTCCTTGAAATGTACGTAGTTGGGATGGCTAGAGTCAATATCCATTAACATCAAGGAGGTGCGGCCCTGGATACCCATAAGCAGGTTGTTGAAATCATGGGCAATGCCTCCGGCAAGGGTCCCGATGGCCTCCATTTTTTGGGATTGTTGAAGCAGGTCTCTGAGTCGCCTTTGCTCGGTGACATCTGTCTGGACCCCAATCCATTTTGAGGCGTTGCTTTTCTCATCCAAAATAACTTTGCCGCGATTCCACCAATAGTGGACGGTTCCATCCTTTCCAAATACACGGAACTCTTCATGATAAGGCTCAAGGGTCTTTATATGCTTTTCAATAGAGGCCGTCACGCGGTCGAGGTCATCAAGGTGGATTATGTCTTTCAATGCCTCTATGGTCCTTGGCAATTCACCCGGTTTATATCCAAGATGTTCATCAATTTTGCCGAACCATTCAAGATGACCATTTTCAATGTCCCATTCGTAAATTAAGTGGCTTGCGCTTTCTGCTGCAATGCGGAATCGTTCTTCGCTCTTTCTTAATGCCTCCAATGCCCTGGAGGCGCGAATCGTCTCGCAACTGTATGAGGCTAATATCAGGCCTAGCTCCCGATCTTGATGCGTAAAGGGCGGCTCGGTTTTGCAATGAAGGGAGACGATGCCGAAAATTTTATCATTTTCATCCAGTAGTGGAAATACAAGGAGCGAACCCTCTTTATAGCCATCCCAGCCACTTGGGATTATATCGCTTTCTTCATTGATATTTTCCATGAAAATCGGTTCGCATGTAGTTATTATGCGTTCGAAGACACTGTCTTTTCTCAAAGGGAAGGGGATTGTGGAAGGCGCATGCCGGGGGCCAAGTGAATCAACAAGGAAAAGGGAGTCTTCTTTGCAGATATAGAGGCTTCCACCCTCGGCTGACAGGTTCTTGGTAAATTCTTTTAAAAGGAGCGGACCGATCTCAAGGAGCGGACCAAATCCCTTTAAACGTGAGCTACTCGCAAGCCTTTTCGCCGAAGTGACGATCATGTTAAGCCGCTTGTTAATTCCCTCCAGTTCCTTGTTTCTTTTCCGCAATGCCTCCTTAGCCTGTTGTTCCTTTTCCCTGAGGCTGATTGTTTCAAAGACGTCTTCTAAAAGCTTCAATAATTTTGTCGGCTGGACAGGCTTTCGCACATATTGGAACGCCCCCTTTTCCAGCGCCTGCCGCATCAGGTCTTCCACGCTGTATGCCGTAACCATGATGACCTTGACGCCGGGGTTGCGCCTCTTCATCTCAATGAAGCTTTCCACACCGTTCATCCCGGGCATCTTTATATCCATGAGAATAACATCAAAGGTCTGGGCACCGGCCAGCTCGATGCCTTCCTCGCCGCTGGTGGCCGTTACGACCTCGTAACCCTCGTCATCTAATACATCTCTGGTGCTGTCCAGAAATTCCTCGTTATCGTCAACCAGTAATATTCGCCCGTTCATGGGTGGTTCCTTTTAAGGTTATTTCCTATGTCCCTGCCGGGATCACGAGGGTTACCTTTGTCCCGCGGTTTGGTATGCTGTCCAGGGAGACATGGCCACCGTGTTCCTCAACTATCTTACGGACAATGGCAAGCCCCAGTCCGGTTCCGCGTGCCGACGTGGTAAACAGCGGTTCAAAGGCACGCTTGGCAGTCTCGTCGTCCATTCCGGTTCCGTTATCGGCAACTTCTATACGTATTCCTTTATCGGCAACTGAAGTTGATACCTTAACTTGGGGTTGATAAGGGCCTTGTTTTTCGTTCAGGCTGTCATGTCGTGCGGTAATTGCCTGGAACGCATTCTGGACAAGGTTGATCACAACACGACGCATTTTGTCCCTGTCAAAAAAGACCATTGGGAGTTCAGGAGAGAAATCGCCAACCATTTGACCTTTCTGATGGCTTTGAGCACGCTGTTCAGGTGCTCGATGCGCCTTTCGGCCTTCTTACGTTCGATAGCATAGCGCATGGAGCGAATCAGCGAGTTGCTATCCAGTTGGTTCTTTGAGAGATAGTCCTGAGCACCTGCCTGCAATGCCTTATTTTTAATCGTCTCATCTTCAAGACCTGTCAGCACGACAATCGCGACCCCTGGTGCTTGGGCCTGTAAACCGGTGAATGTATCAAATCCCGAACTGTCAGGCAGTCCCAGATCCAACAGGACTAAATCAATGTCTCCTGCAGCAACAAGATGCTTCAGCCCTGTTAATAGGCTGCCGACGTGCTCCAGATCGAACGCAGCGCCGCCTACCTCAGAGACCATCTCCTGAATCAGCCGGGCATCTCCCGGGTTGTCCTCAACCAGCAAGACTTTTATGATTTTGGATTGCGTATTCATTGGCACTCTCTATTTTTGGGCTTACACTAATGAGTTAAGAATGAAGAGTTAAGAGTTAAGAATATCTGTATATGATTCTTGTTCATTTTATGCAACTGAACTAATTGTGATCTGTCCGCCATTACGGTCGGCAGGGCGACAGGGTAATCACTGGAACACTTTATTCAATAACTGTAGCCGTTAACGGCTTGAAACTTGAAATTGGAAAGTAGAAATTTGGGAGATTGGCTGTTTACAAACTGGCAAAAGAGTTGTCCGATATGATCTGGCACGACTTTGATAAGTGGAACAAAACAGTACAAAATCATAAAGGCCAAATTTCCAATTTCTAATTTCAACAAAACTAAAAAAATGTAAGCTGAAAAATAAAGAATGCTTCATAGTTATTATGATTTGTATAGATGATTCAAACAATTTCAAGGTCCTTGCCGCCATTTATTCCTTTTATGACCGGTTTCTTAAAGGCTTTTCCCCGGCTTGCAGGCCGGGTTGCCATGTCTGTTGTACTGTAAACATAGTTGCCACCTCACTTGAAGCCGGATACCTGCTACGTTCCTCTTTTTTTGATAATCTCGATCTTAAGAAGTTGCTGCACTCAGCAACAGCGAGACCGATTTACAGGCCGAGCCTGAGCACTAATCAAATAGCGGATCTCTGTCTCAGGCAGGAGGAGGTCCCTTCAGACAGTGTGGAACATGGGGAAGGGTTCTGTCCATTTTTGGACCGGGAAGGACTTTGCAATGTCTACGAGCACCGTCCCTTTGCATGCAGGGCAATGTCTTCAAGGGAGGTCTGCCAATACGGTGGCGAGGCGGATATGGAGCCTTTTCTTGTTACAGTGAATCTTGCCGTCTACCAGATCATAGAGCACCTGGACAAAGAAGGGGTGTCTGGAAACCTGCTGGACGTATTAAGCGAATTGGAAAATAATCGGTTTGAAAGTCCTGGTACGGTAAACGGGCTTATCTCAAACAGGGCTTTACCGGGTTTTCTAGTGTCTCCCAATGAACAGGTACGATTCAGGGCCTTCCTGCGTTGTCTTACAGATTTTAAGGTTGGAGATACTACTCTGGGAGCCTTTCTGGGACAATACATCAGGCCGACCTCAACCAGCCAGCCAGGCTCAGGCCAAAGTAAGTCACAAGCCATCCAATAAGGAGCGAAAGAGGTATTTTCCTGTTGCTCGCCCAGGGTAGCGACGAGAAGGCGATCACTGGTATCAGTGGATACAGAATTCCAGCTCCGAGTGGCGGAAAGTGTCGCAAGAGCTCCTGTATTCCCAGAAAGAACCACGGGCCCTGTATCAGGTCAATATTTTTTCCAGGGAGGTCTATCGGTGCGTGAAACAGAATGGCCACTGCAATAGAACCGGCGAGAATGCTCAGAAAAATCTTCCGGCTTAGGATCACACGACGGGTGTGATACCAAGTGCCAAGCCCCCATAACAGGGCGGTAAGGAGCAGATGCATGAGGTAGATACGGCTTAGACCCTCATCTGTGCTCGCCATCAGGAAACGATTTAGTCCTGATCCAATCAGTGGGACTTTCAGTAGGAGGTGCTCGGCAATTGTGCCCGCAGCCTGACCTGTTCCATCATACCGCAGAACATATCCGGTAAACAGGGCAAGGATACTCATGGGGATGGTAAGGCTCAGGACAGTCCACTGTCTGCGACCTGAGGGCCGGATAGAGATTTTTGGCAGATCATCAATGCTTTGCCATGCGTGATAAATAAGTAGAAGGAAAAATGCCTGGCTGGTCCAGAAGTGCAGGGCCCTCCAGAAGGCACCAAAGGGAAGTATTGCTTCGATGGCGACGCTGGTTACAAAAGGGTCTGCCACCTCGTACTGGTAGGCCACAACAAAGCCCGAGCCTATAGAGGCCAGCAATGCTGCGATAGTCATCTCGCCGACTCTGTCAAAATTCAGCATTGTAAGAAGGAGCCATTTATCTCGTGACAGGCCCTAACTTAACCGCCTGTTCAGGGCGTTCCCTTTTATTTCGGTCATCAGAGGCCCAAGGATAGCATCTCTGCCGACAAAATCCGGATATAACCCGTGGCTGAGGTCGAATTCCCCGGGGAAGTCAGAGGTAAGGAAGTCTAAAAGATGCTCTCTTATCTTCTGTGCGGTAGAGCACTCTAGAAGATCTCGAACCAAAGCGCCGCATTGGTTCTGGTTACTCATTCGAATCATGCGCTTGATCTTTGGTATATCCAAGGCATTCATGCTCAGTTCGTCCAGACCCATGCCGATAAGTACAGGAAGATACATCGGTTCTCCTGCCATCTCTCCGCAAACTGCCGCCTCAATTCCTGCTTCATGGGCTGCCTCTATTGTACGATAGATCATTCTCAAAACACCGGGGTGTAAAGGCTCGTAGAGATGTGCCACATATTCGTTACCCCTATCAATTGCCAGGGAATACTGAATGAGGTCGTTTGTACCTATACTGAAGAAATCCGCTTCCTTGGCAAGGACATCCGCCAAAAGTACAGCAGAAGGGACCTCTATCATAATGCCCGTCTTGATATCTTCATCAAATGGAATTCCCTCTCTCCGCAGCTCATTCTTGGTCTTCTCCAAGTGTTCCTTGACCTGAATTATTTCTGACCTGCCGGATATTAAAGGGAAAAGCATCCTCACATCCCCATATGCACTGGCCCTGAGTATTGCCCTGAGCTGTGTGCGAAACAGATTTGACTCTTTCAAACAGAGCCGAATCGCTCTCAGCCCGAGGGCTGGATTGCTTTCGTCGTCCTGAGAGACTGACGACAAGAACTTGTCCCCGCCAATATCCAGAGTACGGATTGTTGTTGGAAAGGGTGACATGCGCTCTACGACTTCTTTGTAAGCCAGAAAAAGTTCCTCTTCGATGGGAAGCTCCTTGTGAGCCAGATACAGGACCTCGGTACGGTAGAGCCCTATCCCTTCAGCACCATTGGATATGACAGAGGAAATCTCCTCAAGGAATTCTATATTAGCCTTGATCTTAAACCTGAATCCGTCCTGTGTCTCTGCAGGGAGGTTACTGTATTGGATTACATCCAGTCGATATCGTATGTAATCCTCCTGTTTTTCCCTGTAATGTCTTAAGAGCTTATCATCTGGATTTACTACTACATCACCACATAGGCCATCTACAATCAAAGTCTCCCCGGAAAATATGGAAGACGTGGCGTTTTCCAAACCCACCACTGCGGGAAGACCGAGCGATCTGCCCAGAATCGCCGTGTGGGATGTTCGGCTCCCCATGTCTGTAACAAATGCCAGGATTTTTTCTTTGGCCATTTGGATCGTATCAGCAGGAGACAAATCGTGTGCCACCAGTATAACCGGCTCCTCCTGTTGGCTGAAATCCACCGAAGGACTCCCGGACAAGAGCTTCTGGACTCTCCGCACTGCGTACTTAATATCTTCAAAACGTTCCCTGATATACGGATCTTTTACCTGCTCAAAGAGTTCTCTAACATGGTCCAGGGCATTATTGAGGGCCCACTCTGCGTTAATCTGTTCTTCAGAAATTAACTTTAAGGTCCGATCATAGACCATTCGGTCTTTGAGCATTAACAAATAGGTTTCAAAAATTCCTGAATGTTCTCTAAACTCCTCCGGGATCTCTGCAATCAACTGTTTTATCTGATTTTCCGCCTCAGAGACAGCATTTTCAAAGCGTTGTTTCTCCTGGTCAATCTCGCCTTTTTCAATTTGCCTTTTTAAGATCTTAACCTTGTGATAATCCAACAGGAAGGCAGGACCAATGACCACTCCGGGCGAGGCCCCTATTCCTTTTAAAACTGCCGAATCACCTTTTTTTTCTGACATCTTGATTAATCCAATTCGCCAAAGCGACTTTCTACTAAGGTCTTAAGATCTATCACAGCCTGGTTTGAATCCGAACCAACCGCCCTGACTGTCAGGACGCTCCCACGAGGGCAGGCAAGGGTCAAGACCTCAAGAATATTTTTCCCATCTACTTTCTTCCCATCTTTCACAAGCCATACATCAGCATTAAATTCACTTGCCTTTTGAGCAAAACGGCAGGCTGGCCGGGCATGAAGCCCCAGCCTGTTATATATAGTTACAGTGGCTTCACATTCCATGATTTCAAACTAGTAAATCGTATCAAAATAAAGGCTGCAGACCACTGGTGGAAAACACGGTAGAGGCTCAGCGGGTAAAAATTTTGAACCCTCACAAACTACAGTTGGAACACCCACGCTGGAAGAGCTTTTTATTAACCCAGCGCATGCCATGTTTGAGCAAGGCCTCTTCGTCATTGGAGATGACTTCTATCACCTCCTCAGATTCCATGTAGCGATCAAGGTTAGGGCCCTCCAGGAAATATTGACGGAAACTATCAATATCATAGCATCCCATGTGAAAGATATCGATCTGATCCGCGTTCAGATACGCTATCCCTGCCACTGTCTTGGCCTGAAGTATTTCCCCAAAGATATCATTCATTTCATTATATTGCTCAATGCCTTCATTTTCCTTCCAGCTCCTGACGGTCCATTCCTTTCCGTCCTGGAAGCCCTCACAATCCGGCTCCCTGACAATATAATAGAATTCCTCCACTCCCTCCCTGTCCCGGCTTCGACAGGCCATTCTGGCAAGGGGATAAGTGCGGCATGCACCAGGCCTGTCTTTATAAACCGTACATCCTTTTCCCTCTTCCAGAAACGGACATTTTAAATAGGGGTCTTCCATCTTGACCAA
>WTCF01000153.1 GCA_013138705.1 Deltaproteobacteria bacterium | reverse complement strand
AATGAGGGAAATCCTGATCTTGAGCGGTAAAGGGGGCACTGGGAAGACTACAGTGGTTGGTTCTCTGGCAGCACTCGTACCCAACACAGTTCTGGCTGACTGTGACGTAGATGCTGCAGATCTGCACCTGCTGCTTAATCCAAAAATCAAAAAGGAAACAGAGTTCTGGTCCGGTGTAACTGCAGAGGTGGATCCATCATTATGTACGGCATGTGGGATCTGTGAAGAACTTTGTCAGTTTGATGCAATAACAACCCTCGAATCAGCGGAGATTGATCCCCTGTCCTGTGAAGGATGCGGAGTCTGTGCTGAATTTTGCCCGGAAGAGGCCATAAACCTCAAGGACAATCTGTGCGGTTCGTGGTTTATTTCAGATACTGATTACGGGCCAATGGTCCATGCTCAACTCGGCATCGGGGAAGAAAACTCCGGAAAGCTGGTCAGCCTGGTAAAAAAAGAGACCAGGGCCATTGCTGAGGAATTAAAGGCCGAATGGATACTGGTTGATGGATCACCCGGCATCGGCTGTCCTGTGATAGCATCTCTTGCCGGCGCTGACCTGATACTCGTGGTTACAGAACCGACAATATCCGGACTCCATGACCTCAATCGCGTGGTAGAGCTTGCGGAACACTTTAAGATCCCTACATGCGTATGTATAAATAAATCAGACCTGAACCGGGAAGTTGCAGAAAAAATCCGGGAGACCTGTTTTAAAAGACAAATTTCCATGTTGGGGCTGATTCCATTTGATCCTGATGCCGTGTCAAGCGTGGTTGCCGGCAGACCCCTGGTAGAAAACTCAGACGGGCCGGGTGCCATGGCTATAAGAGAAATTTGGAAAAAATTAGAAAAAATTGTCCTTGATCAGAAGAAAAAGTAAAAGTGCATGGTGCAAAATGTCCGTTAATAGGATAAATTAGTCGTCATCTTTAACGGTGGCTGAAGGTTTTTGGCCAAAAGAAATAATTATAGGGAGAATAAACGATTGAAGGAAAAACCAGCAAATCCTATGACAAACCCTGTTCTTGAGGAGCAGGACGAAAGGATTAAGGAAAAACTGCGGAACATAGACAATAAAATCATGGTAATGAGCGGCAAGGGCGGTGTTGGTAAAAGCACTGTATCCATAAACCTGGCAATCGGGCTTTCCCTTGAAAATTATTATGTCGGCCTTTTGGATGTAGATCTGCACGGGCCTAATGTGCCCATGATGTTGGGTATTGAAAAGGGAGAGCTTCAACAGCGGCCGGATGGCACGGTTGGACCTGTTTTCTACTCGCCCAACCTGAAGTTTATGTCTATAGAACCTCTTTTGCCCACAAGAGATTCTGCGGTTATATGGCGTGGACCCCTCAAGACATCTGCTATAAGGCAGTTTATTTACGAAATCGAGTGGGGAAAGCTCGACTATCTGATAATTGACGCGCCACCAGGGACTGGTGACGAGCCAATGACTGTGGCTCAGACCATACCCGACGCCTATGCAATAGTAGTAACTACGCCCCAGGAGGTATCACTTCTGGATGTCAGGAAATCCATAAGCTTCTGTAAACAAATCAACATGCCGGTCTTAGGCATTATAGAAAATATGAGTGGCATGATCTGCCCACACTGCGGCAAGGCTATAGACATTTTTAAAAAAGGCGGGGGAGAGAAGCTGGCTAAAGAGTTGGATATTCCCTTCCTCGGACGCATCCCTGTTGATCCGAGGGTCGTCACCACAGGGGATGCCGGACGGCCGATTATTGCTTCATACCCCAACAGCCATACAGCAGACGCCTTTCAAAAAATTGGGAGAAACGTAATCAATGTCACACAGGCCCTAGCTGAAGAAAATAAGGAAAAGAAAGAGGAATCGAACAAATGAAAATTGCAATACCAATTGAAAACGGGATGATGAGCAGCCATTTCGGCCATGCGGCCCAATTCGCTATAATAGATGTTGAGGACGGAAATATCGCCAAGACCCAACTCCTTGTACCTCCTCCCCACGAGCCGGGCTCACTGCCGCAATGGCTTCACGAACTGGGAACTACGCATTTAATTTGTGGAGGCATTGGAGGCAGAGCCGTAGAATTAATAGAGGCTGCCGGGGTACAAGTCATTGCAGGTGTAACCACCGCGGACCCGGCGCGGTTGATGGAGGACTTCCTTGCAAACCGCCTCAAGGGTATAACAGGCCCCACATGTCAAGGACACGGCGAGGAAGGCCATCAGTGTCAACATTAAAGGCAGCCGTTCGCGGCTTGAAACTTGAAATTGGAAAGTAGAAATTTGGGAAAGACGAAACAAAAGCATGAAGGCCAAATTCCTAATTTCTAATTTCCAATTTCATCATTCAAAATTTTTCTAGTAAGGTAAGTGCTATGCCGATCTATGAATACCGATGTGAGGCCTGTGGAAAGGTTAACGAGATGTTGGTATTTCCCAACCAACTCGAGGTGAAGTGTCCTTCCTGCGGATCTGAAGATCTCACAAAATTAATATCCTCAAGCTCATCCTTTACCGGCTCCCATGGCTCAAGACTTCCCGGCCCGAATGATACGGCCTGCTGTGGCTTCAGTCCCGGAGATGCCCCAAACTGTTCAGGGCCAGGGTCCTGCTGCGGAAAGGCCTAATACATCTTGGAATACTTACCTCAACCACCCCCTATAAATTCAATGAGTTGTAGAAATTCCGAGACATCTAATTATACCCTGCAGTTTGCTTCGGAATAGTTCATTAAAAGCCGGTACGCAAAAACCGGAAAAATCATCATTCATCATCTTATCTAAAAATCTATAGCCTCAGGCCAATTGATCGGCTACATTTTGGATGTCTAAAGACTTTTCAACGATAATATTGGTGACTGTGCTGTTAATTGCTATGATAAGGTCCTATATTGCAACCAACTTGACTATAGAATTGCCCTTGTATCAGGAATGCAAGTGCCTGTGAGGAGTTCTGTATGGAAACAGAAAAGGCCGCTGAGACCCTGACAAAAGAGCTTGAACAACTACTGCGGAACAAGATGGGGCCACTTTTTGAGCGTTACGGCCTGGACATCAAGGACCTGCTTACTCCCCTTAAATGGAAGCCGGTGGTCCTTATAATCGGCAACTACTCATCTGGGAAATCGACCTTTATCAACGAAATCCTGGGAAGCCAAATTCAGCGCACTGGTCAGGCACCTACTGATGACAGCTTTACCATCCTGGCCGCACCAGAGCCCAACGAACCGGAGGGAGAAGTACCTGGCAGCACAGTAGTAAATGATGAGCGTCTCCCTTTTGCTCCTCTGAGGCACTTTGGTGAAAGCCTTCTATCCCATATGCGTTTAAAAAGGGTGACAAACACTCCCATACTCCAAGATTTTGC
>WTCF01000021.1 GCA_013138705.1 Deltaproteobacteria bacterium | reverse complement strand
CATGAAGCAAGCCGCCATCTCTAAATTCGAGCATCAGTCTGATATTTATCTTAGCACGCTACGTAGAATTCTTTTCGCAATGGGTGCGGATTTGAAGCTTGTCGCTCGCTTTCCAGAGGGGGAAATTCTCATAAATCAGTTCGATGAAATTCGTCGCGAAGCAAATTCGAGGGATAAGATTGCAGCTCCTTAGATAATTACAATTGTCGAAACATAGCATTAAGCGGGACGCCAAACAGTGTGGTTGATGCTGATAAAGGCGCCATAAAGTCGATGAAACGATTCCTAAAAGAAACAAACGTCAGACCTGAGGAGTAAAGAGCTATGCTGAAATACAAAGGCTACACGGGTCACGTTGAGTTTGACGATGAGTCCGGTATCTTCCATGGGGAGGTGCTTGATCTGCGGGACGTAATTACGTTCCAAGGCAGAAGTGTTGAGGAAATAGAGCAAGCGTTTCGGGATTCTATTGATGATTACTTGGACTTCTGCCAGGCGCGAGGCGAAGAGCCAGACAAACCGTTCTCTGGCCGTTTGATGCTCCGTCTGCCGCCACATCTGCACCGAGTGACATACGTGAGGGCAAGACGCGAGGGCAAGAGTTTGAATCAGTGGATAGCGGAGAAGTTGGAGCAGGCCAGCCAACCAGACGCTGCAGCCGCCGCTAACCGCTAATGGCTATCGGTCTGCCGCCCTGTCATAGACAGCTAATCGCTCAACTTAGGTATTAGCTTTCTCGTCCTCAGATCATTGATGATTCTTCCACAGACCTCTTCTTGTGTAAGGTCAGCGCACTTCACTGTGACGTCTGCATACTTCGTGTACAAGACAAAGCGTTCAGCAAACAGTTCAGCAAAGCTCTGATCCGGGCGTTTTGCCAAGCCTCTCGTGTCAAAATTATTTATTCTTGATTCCAGTGTCGGCAGATCCACATCAAGAAAGACGATTATGCCCGCTGCCTTAAAGTGAGTCATGGCGGTATGACTGTAAGCAGCGCTTCCTCCTGTGGCGATGACGTGATTCCGGCAGTCTATACCAAGGAGGGTATCTTCCTCGATCTTACGTAAGGCCATGTGGCCGTCTGTGTCTACTATGTCCTGCAGGGATCGACCAAGGGATGTCTGGATAAGGACATCCGTATCAACAAAGTCGAGCGATGTTTGCTTAGCCAAAATGACGCCGACTGTGCTCTTGCCTGACCCAGGCATCCCGATCAAAACAATGTTGGATAGATTTTTATTCATATTCATTTTGGACAGCTAATCGCTCAACTTACCTCAGAACATCATGTGACACATAACGAGCGCCATTATAATTCCTGTGGTATCTGCAAGCAGGGCGGCCGCTACTGCATGTCGGGTCCGAACCACGCCAACGGCACCGAAATATACTGCCAGGACGTAGAAAGTGGTTTCCGTGGAACCTTGCATTGTGGAGACCAAAAAGGATGAGAAACTGTCCGGGGCACGGCTTACTACCTCACTCATGATTCCAAACGCCCCGGAGCCTGAAAGGGGCCTCATAAAGGCCATAGGAAGGGCATCCGTCGGCATTCCGATCATTGATGTGAGCGGTTGGAATGCTGATACCATCAGGTCAAAAGCGCCTGAGGCCCGAAACATGCCGATGGCGACCAGGATCATTACAAGAAAAGGGATGATTTTTACCGCCACCTGGAACCCTTCCTTTGCGCCCGCGGTAGCAGCTTCATATACCTTGACACCTTTAAAATAACCAAACAAAAGAAGGCTGCACATAATTACAGGGACCAACCAGTAAGAGAGAATCTCTCTACCCAGGTCTTGCCAATCAGTGCCGGTGATTAGACGAAACACGGCCCCACCCGCAAAGGCAAGGATGATCAGGATGACCGCCCACCTGCCGACCCATCCGGGCGGATGAAGTTCTTCGTCGGCCTCTTTCTCTCCATTGTAGACCGTGGCAGGGTCCTGTTCCGTATCCTCACGATCTTTGCTCACTGTCTCCACGGGTATTTTGTGATTACTGAAGCGAACAAAGGTCTTTGAGGCGATAATGGCTATTGTGGTAGAGCAGATTGTTGCAATAAGTGAAGGAATAAGAATGGAAGCGGGTTCTGCAGCACCGGCGGCTGCCCGCACGCCAATTACGCCCAAAGGAAGGATCGTGACGCTTGACGTATTGATCGCCAGGAATAGGCACATTGCATTAGTGGCCTCTCCTTTGTTCGGATTCAGCCGGTCGAGTTCCATCATCGCCTTGATTCCCATTGGTGTGGCGGCATTGCCAAGTCCCAGGGCGTTGGCGGCCATATTCATAATCATGGCCGACATGGCCGGATGCTCGGCAGGCACATCCGGAAACAGACGGTGCATGACAGGACGGATGGCGCGGGCAATAAGACGCAACAAGCCCCCGGCTTCAGCGACTTTCATAAGACCAAGCCATAGTGCCATAATCCCGATCAAGCCGATAGCCAGATTGACGGAACTCTTTGCGGATTCGAATGAAGCATCAACCAGTTGCTTCATTCTGCCGTTGTAAGAGGCGACTACTGTAGCCAAGAGTATCATAAAAAGCCAAATCAGATTAATTGCCGCCGGATGCTTCTTCATTGGCTCACAACTAGGCTGCACATGTGCCGGAAATCAGTTCCATGGCGAGGTCTGCCGCCTTTTCTGCCGCTCCTGATCCACCCAGGGCGTTTTTCACCTCTTTCAAGTCCTTGATCATATTCTCCCTCCCGGCGTCGTCTCTGAGTAGAGACATTGCCTCCTGAGAGAGTCGCTCAGGAGTGACATCTTGCTGGATTATCTCAGTTACTACCCGGCGTCCTGAAACCAGGTTTACCAGGGATGCAAAAGGCACCTTTATAAGACATTTCCCCAGAAGACATGTAATAAGGGACACCTTATAGGTAACTACCATGGGAGTTCCCAAAATAGCAGCCTCAAGGGTGACGGTTCCAGAGGCCGCAAGTATCAGGTCAGAAGCGGCTATGGCATCATAGGTCTGCCCCTTCACCACTCGAATAATCGGGTGATTGGGTGATTTTTCCGTCTGTAATTGTCTGTGTGGGTCTGTGGCAAAAGATATAGTGATCGGGCAATTGAATGATTCCAGAATTCCGGGATCAAGGGATGGAGCAAGCGGTACCACAAACTGGACATTCTGCCTATCTTGAAAGATCCTCTCGGCAGCACCTGCCATCACAGGAAATAGTCTGGAGATCTCGCTCTTTCGGCTGCCAGGGACAAGTCCCACTATTGGCTTTTCAGGATTGAGCCCTGCCTTTCTGCAAAATTCGGTTTTGGAAACCTCGGCCTTGACTACGTCAAGAAGGGGATGGCCCACAAAGCTCACTTCCATGCCGCGAGATCTGAAAAAGGCTTCCTCAAATGGCAAGATTACAGCCATTCGATCTACCAGACGGCGAAGTTTTTTCACTCTGCCCTGACGCCAGGCCCATACCTGGGGGCTGATATAGTAAAATATGGGGATTCCCAGCTTCTTTGCCCTGCTGGCCACCTGGAGGTTGAACTCCGGATAATCTATGAGAATGAGTAAATCCGGTCTCTCTTTGCGGAGCCATGCTGTGGTACGGCCAAAGGCCTTTAAAATCGGTCTGATATGACCGATGACCTCCACCACCCCTACAACCGCGAGATCAGAGCTTGGAAACAGTAATTCCAGCCCTGCCTCTTCCATTTTTGGACCGCCAATGCCTACAAATCTTGCCTGGGGAAGTCTGGACTTAAGGGCATGGATGAGGTTTGAACCATGAAGGTCGCCAGAGGCCTCTCCGGCTATGACAAATACCTGCACCCACTAATTCCTCATAGCTGATTCCTGATAATACTGCCAAGGTCCAGGGTATTGAGCCCTTGCTTAATCCGGGCATTTATATCCAGGGCGAGCTTCAGTGCACTCCTGCCGGCCTCTCCAGTAACCTTTGGTTTTTCAAGGCCTTGCACTGCCCTTACGAATGATTCAAGTTCGTCATAGAGCATGTCTGTTCCCTCGTGGGTCTTGAATTCAGGTCTGATGGCAGCCATCGGGCCTGCGCTTAAGTCTCTGGTCACAACCAGGCTCTTGCGCTCTGCGCAATCCGCAGAGATATAGGCCCCTGGCTGAAATACCCTGATTCTGCGCATATCTTGGAGAGAAATCCGGCTTGCCGTAAGATTCGCTGTACATCCATTCTCGAAAATAAGCCTTGTGTTTGCAATATCCACTTTTGGGGTGAGTAC
>WTCF01000179.1 GCA_013138705.1 Deltaproteobacteria bacterium | reverse complement strand
TTATACGATCTTGCCTGCCAAAGGCTATGGTTTCCGCCCCCTGGCCCACAGCCATGACACCGCTCGCGCAGGCCCCGCTCACAGTCCAGGATACTCCACGTATTCCCAAAATGGTGTTCAGGTTAAGTGTAACAGTACTGGCGAGCAGCCGGAAAATGTGTCCACTGCCTATGGCCCTTGTCTCTCCGGCGGAGCGAAGCATATCCACCTGCTCAACTGCGGTGACAGCAGAGGAGTCGTTGCCGAATACCACTCCTGTTTTCTCATCACCAGTCAAACTATCAGGATGAATACCGGCTTGCTCCAGGGCCTGAGACACCGCGGACCAGGCCCAGAGGCCATATTCCGGCAGTGTCTTACGCTGCTTCCGGTCCAGAACACTCTTCGGGTCAAAGCCATCAACAACACCGCTAAGCGCGCTCTGAAACCCTAATGCCTTACGTTCAGGGAGAAAACGTACGCCGCTTCTTCCTTCCCGAAGGGAGGTCTGCACTTCATCTCTATTCAAGCCCAAACAGGAAATAATACCAATGCCTGTAATGGCTACTCGTCTATTTTTATGTTTCACTTAAGGTCTTTTGAGTTTGATGGTTTGATAGGGATTTATTTTTCCCAAAAAGCCGCTTGCAAAACTCAAGATTTTGTTCGAGGGCAAGGCGCGAGGAGGTAAAAAAGCGCAGTGTACTGGGCGTACATGAGCATTTTTCACCGACGAGCAACGCAGCCATCGGACAAAAGATGGGTTTTGCGAGTGGCTCACATGTATAATTTAACAGTTGCCGGACACGCTCACAAGTGATAGCAGTTGGGGAATATTGGCCATAGAATCCAAAATGATATTTACGATGAAACGGAAAAAATGCTCACTGTAAACACCCGGGTGCTTTTTGTGGCCCTGAAAAAACTGCGGGATGCCTTTACCGACCTGTTGCCTATCATCCTGGTTATTGCCTTTTTTCAGCTTGTTGTGCTGAGGCAGCCGTTGCCGCAGTTGGGCGAGGTGGTCTTGGGCGCCCTTCTGGTTGTGACAGGGTTAAGCCTGTTTATCCAGGGGCTTGAGATGGGCCTGTTTCCCGTCGGCGAGGCAATGGCGCATGCCTTGGCTCGCAAGGGAAGCGCCTTCTGGCTGTTGTCTTTTGCCTTTGCCCTCGGTTTTTCAACCACTGTGGCGGAACCCGCTCTTATTGCCGTGGCCGGAGAAGCAGCCAAAATAGCCAGTCAGGCCAACCTGATTGATCCCGGCGAGGAATCACTTCGGGGATATGCCTTGGGCCTGCGGTTGACCGTGGCCTTCTCCGTAGGGTTGGCCATCCTGGTCGGGGTGTTGCGCATTATCTTAGGCTGGCCTGTCTATTACCTGATTATCAGCGGCTACGTTATTGTGATGCTGATGACCATGATCGCACCGGAAGAGATTATCGGCCTGGCCTATGACGCCGGCGGGGTCACCACATCCACTGTAACCGTGCCTCTGGTCGCGGCCCTGGGAGTCGGGCTGGCCTCAAGCATTAAGGGCCGCAGCCCGTTGTCGGACGGCTTCGGGCTTATCGCCTTTGCCTCCCTGCTGCCCATTATATTTGTCATGGGCTACGGGCTGATAGTTTTCGGTTGACAAACAGGAGCGCTACAAATGGCTTTTTTTATTGATTTTGCTAAAATACTGCTTGCCACCTGCCGGGATGTGCTGCCGATCATTGTCCTGATAACCTGCTTCCAATTGCTGGTATTGCGTCAGCCTATTCCGCACCTGCGACGTCTCATTGTTGGCGGAGTGTATGTGGTTATAGGGCTGGCCCTGTTTCTTGCCGGCCTTGAAAAGGCATTGTTTCCCCTTGGTAAAATAATGGCCGCCCAGTTGTCGGACCCAACTTTCATTTACGGCTCGGAGGCGGTTGTTGCCCAGGCGGACTGGAAAGCCTACGGCTGGATTTATCTTTTTGCCGCCATGGTCGGCTTTGCCACCACCATTGCCGAACCAGCGCTCATCGCGGTCGCTTATAAAGCCAATGAGGTGTCCGCCGGCACCATCAGCCAGTGGGGATTGCGCATCACAGTGGCACTTGGCGTTGCGGCCGGCATCAGCCTGGGCGTCTACCGAATTGTCAGCGGCACACCACTCTACATATACATACTGGCAGGATACCTGGTTGTTGTAGCGCAGACCATATTCGCGCCTAAGAATATCATCCCCCTGGCTTACGACTCCGGCGGTGTCACCACATCAACAGTGACCGTGCCCCTGGTGGCCGCGCTCGGCCTGGGATTGTCATCCACGGTTCCCGGCCGCAATCCGGCCCTGGATGGCTTCGGCCTTATCGCTTTTGCAAGTCTGTTTCCGATTATTACCGTACTGGGTTATGCTCAATGTATGCACTGGTCCGTTAACCGCAGCAAAAAATCTCCTAAGGAGGGTAACAATGCGATTTAAGATCATTTTAGCATCAGTAAAAACTGAAAAAACCGATCAGGTTGTTGACGCGGCCAAGCAGGCCGGCACCACCGGTGCGACAATTATTCCGGCGCGGGGCACCGGCATCGATGAGGCGAAGACATTTTTTGGTCTCACCCTGGAAGCCCAGACCGACATCATCATG
>WTCF01000136.1 GCA_013138705.1 Deltaproteobacteria bacterium | reverse complement strand
GAAAATTGGGGACGATCACTGGTTAACCCCTCCCCAATCCATTTGACATGGATGGCACCATCCTCGAGCAGCCTTTCTTCCAGGTCATAAGTCTGTTTCTTCATCTTTTCCCATTCAATATTCGATGTTGGACGTTCGATGTTCGATGTTCATTTTTTTCAGTAATCCTTTGTCATGCAATATACCCCAGTAATGACAGCGGCTTCTTGTTACTCCCAGCTTCCGGAGCATGAGATAGGATAAGCTTATTTTCAACTTTGATACTCTACATTTTGTCGAAAAATTTTATAGAACGATAGACATTTCAGCCAATTATTTCCAAAAGAGTGGCTAAGGTTTGTTCTCTTCATGGAAATTTAGATCCACTACGTTCCGTTCCGCAGAATTGCAAGAGAACATTGGATTGTAGTTTCATCCAATTTTAATTTTTCTCTAACCAGAACCTAACAATCAGGGATAATAATTAAAAATCAAGGCAATTCCACAACATCTTATTTCAAACTTATATTACGAGGAGAACAAGGAGATGAAATTGAAACGTATCGCTGTACTTGCACTGGCATTGGTTTTTTCTTTTACATCAAGCGCAGTATTGGCAGGAAATCTGGTAATCAAAGGTTCCACCACGGTTTTGCCCATTGCACAAAAAGTGGCGGAAGCCTATATGAAGCAAAATCCGGATGTGAAGATCTCTATTTCTGGTGGCGGGTCAGGTAATGGCATCAAGGCTCTTATTGATGGAAGCACTGATATTGCGGACAGCTCCCGATTCATAAAGCCAAAGGAAGTAAGTCTTGCTGTGGAAAAGGGCGCATATCCAGTGCCTTTTGCTGTTGCCTATGACTGTATTGTCCCGGTAGTCCACCCCAGCAACTCTGTGATGAATATTACCATGGATCAGCTTAAGGCTATTTATAAAGGAGAAAACAAAAACTGGAAAGAATTGGGCGGACCCGACAGGCCGATAGTGGTCATTTCCCGTGATACATCCTCCGGGACCTACGAGGTCTGGCACAAGAAAGTCATGAAAAAGGAAAGGGTTTTCCCAGGGGCCCTGCTTCAGGCCTCCAACGGGGCTGTTGCGCAGGCCGTTTCAAAAAACAAAAACGCCATTGGTTATCTTAGCCTTGGATATTTGGATAAAAGCATAAAGGCTTTAATGGTAGATCGGATCACCGGATCCGAGGAAACAACCCTGAACGGGACATACCCTGTCAGCAGACCTCTTTATATGTTCACAAGCGGCTGGCCAGAGGGAGATACGCTCAACTTTATCAACTTTGTTTTGAACCCGGAAAAGGGCCAGAAATACGTGCGCGACGCAAGGTATGTGCCTTTGTATTAAATTGGCCGCGTACGGCAGGACTCTTTTTGACAGGATTGACAGGATTAACAGGATGAACAAGATTTTTATTTATCCTGACAATTCTGTTCATCCTGTCTGAATTAAATTAAGAGGGATCGCTCAAAACAGAATGAGAAAAAATCAACAGACCGGAAAAGGCCGTCAGAGAAAGGAGCGTATAATACGCTTCTTTTTCTTCTCTGTCGCGCTGACTTCCATAACCATACTCGCCCTGATCGTTGTTTTTTTATTTATAGAAGGCCTTCCTATCTTCAGAGAGGTTTCTGTTTACGATTTCCTGTTCGGGCATTACTGGTACCCCACTGACGATCCTCCGGATTTTGGTATCTTTCCACTGATCGTGGCATCCTTGGCTGTTACTGCTATGTCCGCTGTTATTTCCATTCCGCTGGGGGTGATGACCGCCCTCTATCTTGCAGAGTCTGCCTCTGCCCGGCTGCGGGAATTGGTTAAACCGATTGTGGAACTTCTGGCAGCCCTGCCTTCTGTTGTCATTGGTTTCTTCGGCATGGTAATAGTTGCTCCTTTCCTTCAGGAAATTTTTGATATCCCCACCGGCTTAAATCTTTTCAATGCGTCACTTATGCTGGCATTCATGTCCGTCCCGACCATCTGCAGCATCTCTGAAGATGCCATTTATAGCGTACCCCTAGAACTTAAAGAGGCCTCTCTGGCCCTGGGAGCTACCCAATGGGAAACCATCGCCAGGGTAATCCTTCCAGCGTCTCTCTCAGGCATCTCGACTGCTATTATTCTGGGCATGTCGAGGGCTATCGGTGAGACCATGGTAGTACTGATGATTGCCGGTGGAGCGGCCCAGTTGCCGTCCTCAATATTTGATCCGGTCCGGCCCATGCCTGCCAGCATTGCAGCGGAAATGGGAGAGGCCCCTTTCCGGAGCGATCACTATTACGCCCTGTTCGCCACTGGCGTCGTATTATTTGCTTTCACCCTGCTCTTCAACCTCGTATCCGAACACATCTCCAACAAATACAGGCAGGTTGGAGCAGCAACTTTGTAACCCTGAACCCTGAACCTTTGAACGTTTACTTATGAATAAATCAAGTAGTCTTCTACGGCGTCGCAAACTGATCCAGGTCGCAGTTTTTGGGCTTTTCAGGCTCTCCGCTGCCATCAATGGGATTGCATTGCTTATCGTCGTCTATTTTCTTGTGGCAAGAGGGTGGCGAGCCATCAACTGGACATTCCTTACGCAGCCGCCCATAGAATCAATGACTAAAGGCGGAATCCTGCCCTGTATCGTCGGTACCCTCTGCCTGAGTCTGGGTGCCATCCTGGTGGCCCTTCCCATCGGAGTTGCCTCTGCCATCTATCTTAATGAGTATGCCCGCCCAGGCCGGCTGCTCCGCGCTATCCGTGTAGGGATCAACAACCTTGCCGGTGTGCCTTCAGTGGTCTTTGGTCTCTTTGGTCTTGCCTTCTTTGTAGTATGGTTAAAAATGGGAGTGAGTATCCTTGCCGGTTCCCTGACGCTGGGAGTACTCACCTTGCCTGTAATTATCGGGGCTTCCGAGGAGGCCCTGAGGTCAGTTCCGGACACCTATCGGGAGGCATCCCTGGGACTGGGCGCCACCAAGTGGCAAACTATATATAAGGTGGTCCTGCCGGCTGCTTTGCCCGGTATCCTTACCGGGGCCATCCTGGGGATCAGCCGGGCCGCAGGGGAGACTGCGCCCATAATGTTTACCGCAGCCGTATTCTATACACCTTCTCTGCCGACTTCTGCTTTTGATGAAATCATGGCCCTGCCTTATCATATCTATGTCCTGGCCACGGCCGGAACAGAGATCGAAGCCACGCGACATCTCCAGTATGGAACGGCCCTTGTGCTGATTGTCCTCGTATTTGGCCTGAATCTTATTGCCATTATTTACCGGGCCAGGCTCCAGAGACGGATGTGATTCATAATGGAACATTCTTTAAAGATTAAAATAAAAAATTTAGATTTCTATTACGGTAATTTTAAGGCCCTGCATGACATCTGTCTGGACATTTATGCAAACCAGGTGACCGCCTTCATCGGCCCTTCAGGCTGTGGTAAGAGCACTCTGTTGCGTTGTCTGAACCGGATGAATGATCTGATTCCTATCAGCCGGGTAGAAGGGCAGATCCTGCTGGATGATCAGAACATTAACGATCCAAATGTGGATGTAGTCACACTTCGTCGCAATGTCGGCATGGTATTTCAAAAACCAAATCCTTTTCCAAAGAGCATTTTTGAAAATGTAGCATACGGCCTGAGAGTAAACGGCATAAAAGACAAGGCCTATATTGCAAACCAGGTCGAAAAGAGCCTCATTCAGGCCGCTATCTGGGATGAAGTCAAAGACAGAATTAATGATTCAGCCCTTGGTCTTTCGGGCGGCCAGCAACAACGTCTCTGTATTGCCCGTGCCCTGGCAATGGAGCCTGAAGTGGTCCTTATGGATGAACC
>WTCF01000128.1 GCA_013138705.1 Deltaproteobacteria bacterium | reverse complement strand
ATTGTCACATGCGCCGTAGGATACAGGGGAAACATTGCTGCAAGTTTTCTTGCGGGCAAAGGTTTTACGCACGTTCACAGCCTTGCGGGCGGTATGAAGGCATGGATAAATTCGGGCTATCCTGTGATTAGGTAATTTAGCGACAAGTATCGGCTTATTATAACCGGATAATAGCGTTTTCAAGTTCTTCGACATCCGAGCAGACATTGTGCATTGTAATTCCAAAGATGGAATCTCTGGTGTTCGGTTTTGCTATCAGCGTGAGTTCGGCAATCTTGGAAATCACTCGATTGAGGACCGAAAAGAGAACTCTCCATATGCCGGTGTCACTTGACCGGTGCTCCAGGCATGTGTATCCTTATACACATAAGGAGGTGCACTATGAGAACAAACATTGTACTTGATGACGCCCTTGTACAGGAGGCCTTGAAGCTCAGCGGCGCCAAAACAAAAAAAGAGATTATTT
Organism: Deltaproteobacteria bacterium; assembly: GCA_013138705.1. The sequence goes on along the minus strand of WTCF01000128.1, from coordinate 6,533 downwards.
ACCTGGCCTTGAAGGAGTTCGTCGGAAACCGGAAACGCCGGAATCTGCTGGACCTGGCCGGCAAGATTCAATTTCGAGAAAATTATGATTACAAGGCGCTGCGGGAAGGGAAATGATCCTTGTCGATACGTCTGTTCTTATTGACCTGTTCAAAGGCAGAGAGAATGAGGTCACACGCCGGTTCCGTAGCCTACTGCAACAACAGGTGCCGTTTGGCATTACGTCTGTTATCTACCAAGAGATCCTGCAAGGGGCAAAAACAGAAAAAGAATACGCTACGCTGAAAGAATACCTTTCCTCCCAGCGGTTTTTTCACCCCAAGGACCCGGTGGAATCATACGCCCAGGCAGCCCGCATCTATTTTGCCTGTTGCAGAAAGGGAATCACTGTCCGGAGCACAATTGACCGTCTCATTGCCCAGATAGCCTTGGAACACGCCCTCTTCCTCCTTCACAATGACAGCGATTTCATCGCCATAGCGCCTGTAATCGGCCTTCGCCTCATTTGAAAAAAGCACACCTTCAAGAAACACATATCCTTTCTTACCTTATCGCCGTATCGTCCCAATATTTAATCAAAAATGCCATCTTCTTGATTTTTCCCTTATATTTGTGTATGGATTTCTTGATTTTTGGTGTTTTTTAAAAATTCAAAAAGCAGATTCTACTTAATATATAATGTTTTTAACCTGAAGTAAAAACCCTTGATAATTGGGGAAATAATTGCAAATCAAAGGCGTAGATTTTCATGAGCAACTGCTTAATGCTCAACGTGAGGTGTCGCTAGTTGTCTTCGCTGGTGCAGGGGTATCCATGGGACCTCCGTCAAACTATCCAAGTTTTGATGGTTTGGTTGATGAGGTTGCTATATGGGCCGGTAAAAAACGGCCGGAAAGGGAGCCACCAGAACGTTTTCTAGGTAGATTGGTCTATGAAAAACAAAATGTCCATGAACAAGTAGTTACGCTCCTATCCTCTCCAGATTCCGAGCATAAACCACTCCATGAAGACCTTCTGAAACTGTTTGTCAGCCAGGAGCAGGTAAGGATTGTCACCACTAATTTCGACTCTCACTTTGACTCAGCAGCTGTAGAGGCTTTTGGAAAAGTACCTGAGGTATTTCGGGCGCCTGCTTTACCTTTGGGAAGTGATTTTTCGGGCATTGTCTACCTGCATGGTAACGTACTCGGAGATCCTAGAAGGCTGGTTTTAACAGATCAAGACTTTGGTCGTGCCTATCTCACTGAGCGATGGGCCACAAGGTTTCTGCAGGCGATGTTTTTACAATATACGGTGTTGTTTGTCGGTTACAGCCATGACGATACGGTCATGCATTACTTATCCAGGGGGCTTCCGCCTGAGGGCACCAAGTCCCGGTTTGCCCTTATCAGAGCTGACAAAGACTCCTTCGAGTGGCAGTATCGAGGCATCGAACCCCTGTCGTATCCCTATGAAGGGGAAAATGATCACTCCCAACTGAGTCTGGCGATTGCCGGTTGGGTGGAATGGGCAAATCGGGGAGCCCTGGACACGGAGCGACGGATCAAGGACCTTGTGGCGGGTCCTCCTCCTTTAGATGATGAAGCCCAGGATTTTTTGCGGTGGGCAGTTAAAGATAGCGTGGCGGTTCGATTCTTTGCTCGTCACGCCAAAAGCCTCGAGTGGTTGCTTTGGGCAACCGAACGGAAAAGCCTTGACCCCCTTTTTACACAGGCCGATCTTTCCCAAGTTGCCAAGGAGCTATCTCTCTGGGTTGCAGATAACTTCGTTGTACAGCATGCCGATACCCTTTTTGCCGTATTAGAGCGTTATAACAATACACTTAATCCATGGTTTGGGTATGAGATTGCCCGGCGCCTTGCTTACGGGGATTCCGTTCCCGATCGCGGTATTATCTCCCGGTGGGTCCCGATCCTATTACAGAACAGCTCTCTTGGAGATCGCCTCAAGTTCACAGAGCTTCTGAAACGATCCATAAAACAGGAAGCGTTGTCGGCAGCGGCGCAATTGTTCGAATACCTTTCAAGACCGCATCTACACCTAAAAAAACGGATCTCATGGGATGACGAGGAGTCAGATAAAGCGCCGAAGGCCGATGCGGAACTCGGCTTCTACGGTGACCATTATCTGTTAAGTAAAGTCTGGGGAAAAAATATTAAGCCCAAACTTTCAGAACTTGCTCCCCTCCTCTGGCCAGTGGTCATCCAAAACCTAAATCATGCTTATCTGCTATCCAACAGTTGGGGTAAAGCCAAATCGACGTGGGACCCCCTGAGTTGGCACCGTTCTGCGATAGAGCCTCATGCCGAAGATCAGTATCCCCATACTGAAGACATCTTGATCAATGCCGCAAGAGACTGTCTGGAGTGGGCACTGGAAAACGTCCCGCAAGTGGGTCTAGCCTGGATTGAATCTTTGTCTGTCATGGAATCACTGATTTTGAGACGTTTGGCAGTATATGGAGTATCTTTCGCGTCACACCTGACAGCCAATGACAAGATTGCTTGGGTACTCGATAAGGATTTTGTCCTTTCTTATGGATTGAAGCATGAAGTTTTTCAACTGTTGAAGAATGCTTATCCAGATGCTGACCCTGATCTGAAAAGGGATCTCCTTGAGGCCACCACAAGGAAGATCAATGTCCTTCCAGAAGAAGAGGAGAAGGACAAAGCACGGAAAGAGTACGAAAAATTTAATTTCTATTACTGGCTTTCGCAGGCAGACCCGAACTGCCATGAAGTTGCCACTAGACTTGTATTAATCAAGGAGGAGTATCCTGATTTTGATCCCCAACAATACCCGGACCTGGATTATTGGTTTTCTGGATCAAGTTGGGTTGGCCCTCGTAGTCCTGTTTCTGTTGAGGACCTTCTGAAAAAACGACCTGCGGAATGGCTTCAGTATTTCGTGACCTTTAAGGCAGAAGATTTCGAAGGTCCTGATCGCCCTGGTTTGCTTCACATCATTGGCGAGGCTGTGCAGCAAAATTTTGACTGGGGTAGAGAACTCACCGACTTGTTAATAGATCCGGTTGACCCGACATCAGATCTCTGGGAAAGCGTCATCCGAGGTTGGTACGGTGCAAAACTCTCAGGGCAACAATGGGAATATATACTGTTTACCCTGGATGATGAAAGGTTGGCTGCAGTGCATTCTCACTACATCTCTGACCTACTTCAACGTGGTGCCAAGAAGGAAGAAGAAGGAATTCCAGTAAGCCTATTGGGTAAGGCTGATAGTGTAGCCCAGAAGGTCTGGGCATCCTTGCAGGGTGAAAGAGAAGAGGAGCCGAACGATTGGTTGGGTCGGGCCATCAATGACTCTGGCGGGAAGTTAACCATGTTCTGGCTCCATGCCCTGTCTCGTATTCGAAAAGAAACAGATCAAAAAGAGGAGGGTTTGCCCCGGCCATATAGGGAGCGTTTTGAAACCATCGTCTCTGGGAATAATGAAGCCGCTACTCTGGGCCGGGTTGTATTGGCTAGCCAGCTTGGCTTTTTGTTTGCAGTGGACCAGAGTTGGACGAAGGAAAACCTCATTCCCTTGTTGGATTGGGACATTGACGTTCAACAGGCCCGGCAGGCTTGGGATGGTTGGCTTAGCTGGGGACGCCTAAGTGAACCTCTTCTGGACGAGCTCATTCCACTCTACAAGAAATCATTTTCTTACCTTTCTTCCGCGCTCCAAGGGGAACGAGGCCGGTTTGTCGATTGGGTAGTTGTTATTTCCTTATTTTGGATGGACAATCCCCTGGCAAATAGGTGGGTTAACGATTTTCTGCAGACGGTTGAGGAACAAGATCGTATCAGCTTTGCTTCTCAGGTTGGAAATCACCTGATGAACATGAAAACTGAGACCAAGAGTAGGCTTTGGAAACGTTGGCTAAAGAGATATTGGGAAAATAGAATCCAGGGAACGCCTGTCCATCTTGCCGATGGTGAGCTTAAAGAAATGGCAGAGTGGGCTGGTGAACTAGAGCCGGTTTTTCCCGATGCTGTTGAGTTAATATGCAAGGGCCGTGTTCCCCAGCTTGAACATACATCCTTGTTCTGGCGACTGGAAAAGGGAGAGACCAACATATCAGCTCGATACCCCGAAGATTTGGCAAGGTTGCTTGTACACCTGACCACGGGTGTTCAGATGCCAAGGTACTTTTGTGTTGAACTTGAAAAGCTTACCGAGGAAATAATTACCGCCGGAGTTCCGGCAATGATTCTACGCAGGTTGTGTAATAACCTGGCTACGATTGGTTGCGATAAAGCTGAAGAGCTTTCATGTAAAATTGAGTAAGGAGTGGTAAAGTTTCAATTGACTTAAGACACTCCACGGAAACAATCAGGATAGCGGAATTCACGTATAAGGACTTTAAACCTCATAAGTTCACGCCCCTGCCGGGCATACACTAGTAGTCACTGCACCTGACCTGTTAGGGGCTTCGCCCTTTCCAGTCAGGAAGGATTTGGGGGACGGGAGGAATTGAAAAGGCAAGGCTGGGACCTGAATCGTATAGTGAATGAAGTTTGCCGTATGCTTTTGGTTGATCCTGATGATTTGCACAAAAAAGGCAGGGCCAACGATCTTTCATCTGCCAAGGGTTTGATTTGTTATTTGGGGTACTACCAACTTGGCATCAACGGGGAGGAATTGGCCCGGTATTTCGGTATATCCCGGCCTTCAGTCTCGCAGGCCATCAAGCGAGGTGAAAAATTTGCAAAAGAGAATGATGTTAAACTATTAAGCTAACTCCGTCCCACAAGTCGCAGTCGGTTAGTTCAGAGATGTTGAATTGAAAACGGCCGAAGTCGACTAAAATTCCTTTCAAGATATAATGTTTGATTAGGCTGAAAACGGAGACCTTTTGCGGTGTAATCATGTTTAAATATTGTAATGTGTTCATTTTTGTTTTTATGTTATTGGTGATAGCCGGAGTGTTGATAAGTATTTTTCTTCCTGGTCTATTTAAATGAGCCTCTTGCAAAAATGCAATTTTTGCACTTTTGCAAGTACCTCAAATAACTAAAGTTTCGCAGTTGTTATTGTTAACTGCTCCGCGTATTACCACTATAACGGCATTGGAGCGGTTACCGGACTGACCGGTCCCAGTGCTGACCTTGTAGAAAGCTATGCCTATGACGCCTTTGAGTAGGATTTGGGGGTTAGTTTAATAATTTAATCGACGTTGATTTGGCGAGTTGCTATCATAGTGGCATGCCTCGACACAGACGACTCAATATCCCCGGTGCGATTTATCATGTCATGGTCTACGGGACGCTGTGTCTGAGTGAACTTCACGGCTGAAATAATTGTGGGATTGAAGGGACAAAGATCTTCCGAAACAAAAGGGACCGTTAGCCCCAGCCGAACATCTCACTGAACAAAGATACGCCCCACGTGAGAGACAGGCCTCCCCGGATAAGGACGTTCACCCTGTTGAATTTCCCGGAGGGAACCCTATTCAACAGGGTAAACTTTTACTATACAACCGCAGCATTTACCCTATCTCCAGAACCCTGGGCTTTGTTATGTGGTGCTAACTTACCTGGAGACTGGGCCTTATATGCTATTTCTGTCCCCCGGATCAAGTCTGGAGCGGGCTTGGCTCACAGCTTTGCGCTCCGGCTTCCTTCAGATACCGCCTCGCGATGATGCCCTCTTGAGACGCCATAGCTAGGCGAAGGCGCTTGCCTTCGGCTGGTACTTTCGTTACCATCATCAGATGATGGAACGGGTTTCATACAGGGGACTTTCACCACATAAGTTCACCTATGCCGGGCGTACACCAGCGGCTGCAGCAGACGATCCCGTCGGCAAACAAGTTTGCCTCCGGTCTCGCTCCTGATCCGCAGCACAGTTAGGCACCGCAAGGACATCTTCGAGTAGAAAGGAAATCCATGGATCCGATATCAGTCGCAGGAATAGGTGGAGTAGTTCTTGGCTCTAAGGACCTTCTAAATAAGTTACTTGGACCAACCGCAGAGTATTTGGGAGATGAAATCGCCGGGTTAGTTAAGAAGTGCAATGTTAATTTGGACACCATTTTTAGGAAAGCACTAAGTAAAAAGAAAGTAGAAAGTGGGAATGTTAGTCCAAGGATATTGTTCGACATAATTGGCCAGGGAAAATACGCTGATTCCGTAATAGTCCAAGAATACCTGTCAGGAATATTGGCCAAGTCCAGTGATGCGGCTGGTTCTGATGAGGGAAAGTTTTATGCTGCTATGGTGGACAAAATGTCGACATTTCAGATAAAGCTACACTTTCTCATCTATAGATCGATCTCTTCTACTGAGATTTTTAAGACTCTTGATATTAACTTTGAGATATCAAGAAAGCTATCCGCAATTTTTTTACCCAAGGATGACATTTCTAAACTTATGGGGCCTGATCTGAAGCCATTCGGTCAAGAATGTTAGCGGCCACGCAAAATTGTAGCAAAAATGACCATTTGAAAATGCGGGGTAAAATGTTGCATTTTTTTGGGGCCAGGCCGGGAGATTTTTCCCTCCCGACCAGGCAAACAAGTGATCCCGTTCA
>WTCF01000199.1 GCA_013138705.1 Deltaproteobacteria bacterium | reverse complement strand
CTCGCAGAAAGAAATCCAGAAAACCACTTGTATGGGGCTATCGTCCTCTGCTGGGAATCGTACTTGGATCAGCCATTGTGGTATCCCTGGCAATTGGTAGTCTCATAATAGGGTATATGCTCCTGGGTCTCCCGGAAATCTCAAGTCTTAAATCTTATAATCCTCCCATGGTCACTGAAGTGCTCGACTCGGACCATCGCCCCATCGCATACTGGTATAAGGAGAAAAGATGGCCTATCCCGATTTCCCGAATGCCGGACAGGCTGATACAGGCATTCCTGGCAGCTGAAGATGCCCGGTTTTACGAACATCCCGGCATTGATTTCATGGGGGTCATTCGGGCCATACTGAAAAATGTGGAGGCAGGCGAAATAGTCCAGGGAGCGAGCACAATTACCCAGCAGGTAACAAGATCCTTACTCCTTACCCGGGAAAAAAGTTGGTTGCGCAAGGTTAAAGAGGCCATCCTGGCCTGGCAAATCGATGCAGCACTCACAAAAGACGAGATCCTGACCATATATTTGAATCAGATATATCTTGGACAAGGATCCTATGGAGTCGAAAGTGCTGCCAGGACCTACTTCGCAAAACATGTAGATGACCTGAATCTCGCTGAATGCGCACTCTTTGCCGGCCTGCCCAAGGCCCCGAGCCGGTACGATCCAACAAGACACATGGACCGTGCCAAGAGACGTCAGGATTATACACTGAGACGGATGATGGAGGAAGGCTATATTACTCCAGAGGAGGCAGAAGAGGCAAAAAAGACCCCTATTCACCTGAAAAGAGAGACCTTGGATCCTCCGCCCGGTACAGATTATTTCCTTTCGGAAGTAAGAAGGGAACTTGAAGCAAGGTATGGCAAGAAAAGACTTCTGACAGACGGTCTTACCGTAACAACTACTCTTAAAAGGGACTGGCAGATCAAGGCCAATGAAGCAGTGCTCCAGGGTCTGGATAACTTATGCAAGAGGCATACTAAGGATACCGAACTGAACCATTCTGTTCAGGCAGCCCTTGTGGCAATCAAGGCAAAAACCGGTGCTGTTCAGGCCCTTTGGGGAGGCAAGGACTTCAAAAAATCTCAATTCAACCTGGCAACCCAGGGCAGGATGCAGCCCGGGTCAGCCTTTAAGGCAATAATCTATTCAACAGCCCTATCCAGTGGACTTGTAGCCCCCAATACAATTGTTGTGGATGAACCGATTTCACTGCCCGGGGCGAAGCCTCAAACCATGTGGGAACCAGAGAACTTTGACAAGACCTATATGGGCCCGATCACTATAAGGACGGCCCTCACATACTCCCGTAATATCATTTCCGTAAAAATCGCAAGGGCAATCGGGTTGACCCCCATTCATGATATGGCGAGGCGTATGGGGATAGAAACACCCCTGGCAAATAATCTGTCTATTTCTTTGGGTTCTTCTGAAGTTACTCTAATCGAGATGGTAAGGGCTTTCAGCACCTTTCCCAATCTGGGAAAAAATGTTAAACCTCAATTTATTCAAGAAGTTAGAAATCGAAAAGGAGTAATAATAGAACAACTTGAGCCTGTTTTCAACGAAGCGGTTGACCCGGTAACTGCTTTTCAGGTGGTCCATCTCCTCAGGGGAGTAATTCAGGATGGTACGGGTCGCAATGCCAGGGCCCTTGGAATTCCAGCAGGTGGCAAGACCGGTACTACTGATAATTGTCGAGACGCGTGGTTCATTGGATTTACCCCTGAAGTAGTGACAACAGTGTGGGTTGGGAGGGAAGACAAAAAATCTTTGGGGTACAAGGAAACCGGGGGCAGAGTTGCATGCCCGATCTGGACATCTTTCATGTCAGTAACAAAAGAAGAAATGATAAAACAGGATTTCAGCATGCCTCAAGGGATAGCTATGGTCCCTGTAGACCGGCAAACCGGCGAAATAATTATACCTAAGAAAGACAATGAAAAATCTTTTGTTTGGGAGGCAATGAGAGAGGATTCGTTACCGCCTCTTCACCCTTCGTCTGGAAAATTCCGGCTCCCTTCCTGGTTAAAAAGACTTGACGATTTCCTTTTTTAATCAAAAATGGACCAAGCAATGCAAGATAGAAATCAATTCAAACTCACTATTATAGGTCCAGGGGCTATGGGTTGTCTTCTAGCCGCCACGCTTTACAAACAAGATTGCCCTGTTTCCATACTTGATTACAAGCCGGATCGCGCCGAGAGGCTCAAGAAGGCCGGAATACAGGTTACGTCATCAAAGGAGGCATGGAGCGCATTCCCGAATGTTACTGCAGAACCCGAGTCTTTGAGTCCTCAGGATTGGGTGATAGTGTTTGTCAAAGCCGCCCAGACTGCCGATGCCATAAAGCGTATAGGTCCCCTGATAGGACCTGGAACCCTGGTTGTTTCTCTGCAAAACGGTATAGGGCATGAATCTACACTTTCTAAAACTGTAAAACCGGAACAGATTGCCCTGGGCGTAACCTCACAGGGGGCGACTCTATTGAATGAAGGACATGTTCGCCATGCCGGGAGTGGTCCCACAACGCTTGGATTAGTGATCCACAACCCTGAAGCCAAAGACAGGTTAATTTCTTTAGCGACTTTGCTGAACGACTCGGAATGGCCCTCTCAAATAGTTGAAGACATCTATCCTCACATATGGCGCAAGCTGATTGTCAATGTTGGGATAAACGCCTTAACTGCCCTCTGCGGCCTTACCAATGGACAATTACCACAACATCCGGAATCCCAACGATTACAGGAACTTGTAGTTGCTGAGGCATGGACGTTGTCATTAAAGAACGATATTGCCTTGGGCCTTTCACTTGAAGAGGCCCACAATATGGTTAATTCAGTGTGTAGGGCAACTGCGGAAAACAGGTCCTCCATGCTCCAGGACCGTATCAAAAACAGGACCACTGAAATCGACTACATTAACGGCGCCATTGCCGGGATGGGCAAAGAACTCGGAGTTGCGACCCCGGCAAACGAGGTCTTGACTCTTCTTGTGCGCTTGAATTCACGTCTGGGCTGGAAAAATCCAAAAAGACATTGACAACTCCGTAATTGTATTATTATGTTATGATTATATTTAG
>WTCF01000003.1 GCA_013138705.1 Deltaproteobacteria bacterium | reverse complement strand
GCATTTCCCCGGGATCAGGCTTATTTCAACCCATGGATTAGGGCCCGGTCTGGCCAGAAATGAAGGCGTCAGGGCTGCTACGGGCCATGTGCTCATGTTTCTGGACTCTGATGATATTTGGTTGCCTCTTCATGTGAGATCGCTGATACCGTTATTGCATCAGGGTTTTCAGGTAGCCTATGGTGTGACCAAGACAAAAGACTCGCTGGGCGGAGGCGAGTTCTTCATTCCAGAGGGGGGTGAAGAGATTAGCGGGCAGTGTTTTAGCAGTCTTGCCAGATGGTGCTTTATGGTCCCATCTTCAGTAGCTGTAACCCGCAAGGCATTTGAAGATGTTGGAGGCTTTGGTCAAGGAGACATGGGCGAAGACTGGGCCTTCTTTCTCAAGCTCTCTACCCTGTATCCATTTGGCTTCGTACCTGAGGTAATCAGTCACCGTCTTCTCCATGAGGGAAGCCTTTGTTGTCTGACGAAAGGTGGCATGGAGATCCGGAAGGCCTTGGGGCGAATCATGGATGTCTTGCAAACAAGCGACAAGGCAACGCCGGAGGATTTTGACAGAATACGGAAGATGCAGGTACTTGCCGCCAAAGGGAGACAAAGATGGCGAACAGTTCAGGAGTGGTACATGAGTATGAAAATGCAAGGCCTGGTCTGAGCCCTGAGATTCCTCTTTCAGGACATCACAGGGCCCTCCGTGAGGGGAAGGATGTGCCGGATCAGGCACCTTCCTTTCAAATAGGTCTTTCAGAAGTAGGTATTTCTGGCAAGACCGTATGGATATCATTGCCCCAAGGGAAGCTTCCATTCAATACAGAGATATCTGTGAACCTCCCTGAGCACGTGCGGGGCATCCATATGTCCAGGATCGAGGAGGCAGTCTCTCAGCTATACCAGAAGGATTTTTCTGATATCCGTTACTACGCCCTGGAGCTTGCCCCTCTGGTGCTCAAGAGACAACGAGGGGAATGGGCCCGGGTGCTGGTTTCAGGAAAGGTCCCTTTGGTCCGAAGGACCTCTGTGAGCCAGAGGACATCAGTGGATGCGGTTGATATAAGCGCAGAGGTCCATGCATCACTCAGTGGAGACGCCATGTCTTTCAAGACCATAATAGGTCTGGGCCTCTGCCACATAACAGCCTGTCCATGTACTCAGGTGTATAATCAGGTCCTCTCCCAGACAGTTGATGCTGATCTCCCAATTCTAACCCACTCCCAGCGTGCTATGACAAAGCTGTGTATGGAGGGTCACGGGGAAAACCCATCTTTCGAGGAAATTCTGGAGTGTCTTGAGTCTACCCTCCATGTCACCCAAGACCTGCTCAAACGTCCTGATGAAGCAGAAATCGTACTCAAGGCCCATCGCTTTCCTCAGTTTGCAGAAGATGTTGTAAGAGAGGTTGCAAGGGAGGTTAGAAAAAGATTCGGCGGGAAACTACCTGCCTCAACTGAAGTGACTGTCGAGTCTCTGAGCTTTGAGAGCATCCACATCCATGATGTCCGCTGCACTCTCAGGACGACCCTGGGTGAAATCCTTGACGCCATTTCCAAATAGTGCGGAGAGGATATCCTGCACATTGGATTCCGGTAGCCAAGCGACCTTGCCCAGGAATTCATAACCTCCTGTTTTTTACGTGAAACGATGATCCCACCTGAAGTTAAGAGAAGACAGCGAGGTCAGGAAGCACTCAGGCCTTGTCATCAACCTGGACCTCACTATCCAACAGGAAGAATATCAAGGAGCAGAACTCGAGGACTGAAACAAGGATAAGTGAGGTCCGGTTGCGATATATAGTTTCCTCAGTCGTGGAAATCTGTCTTTTCCGTCAATTCGGTCAGACCCTCACGGTTATAAATTATAGAACCAATGAGACACTCGAATTTTTTTCCAAAAATCGGCCAACCGACTTCGACATCTCTGGTAAAATTTCGAATTCTCAACTCATGTAGTGATGGTTCCCTTGGCGGTCTGACCGGATACTCAGTGTTAGCCTTCAATGTCAAGATCAGGTCCTTAGCGTGGTGCTCAACCGAGGCCACTGAGGCATCGATTATCCACTCGTCCTTGTTGGCCATAGAGAAATCGTCTGTATGTGCCATTTCACACCTCCTTTATTATAATATAAACTTAATGACTATTCCGCATTGCCGTATGTTCCTTCGTCGGTAGCCCTGGCCTGTTCCTCGTGAGACATCTCTGCCAATCGTTCGATCTCCTCAGTCTCCAGCCCTAGTCCCTCAGCAACGCGACGGCCGTAATCCGGATCAGCCTTGTAAAAGAGGGCTGTTTGGCGTAGCTGGATCCGTTTTTTTGCATTGCCCAAGTGATCTACAATATTACCGATCAGGTGATCACGATCTTCGTCTGTCATAACCCTTCGGTAAAGCTCCCCGGCCTGAAAAAAATCGTCATTATGGTGGGTGTATGGCTCTCGTGAAGCCTTCCCTGATACCTCGAAAGCGGGTTCGCCTGCTGTCGGATCAGGTGCAGGGCCGCCAAAGCTATTTGGATAGTAGTTCGGGCTACCACCGCCGTTGGAGTCAAAGCGCATGAAACCGTCCCGCTGGTAGTTCTGCGTCGGACATGCCTTGGTCGAGTTTACCGGCAGCAGGTGGTAGTTTGGTCCCAGGCGATGGAGATGAGTGTCGTGGTAGCTAAAGAGACGCCCCTGGAGCATCTTGTCTGGTGAGGCGGCAATACCAGGTACGAAGTTGGAGGGAGAGAAGGCGGCCTGTTCCACCTCAGCAAAGTAGTTTTTCGGGTTGCGGTTAAGAACAATGCGACCTACCGGGATCAGCGGGAAGTCTCCATGAAACCAGACTTTCGTAATGTCAAAGGTGTCAAAACGGTATCCCTCGGCCTGTTCAGGGGTCATGATCTGGACATAAACCGTCCAGGCTGGATACTCACCTCGCTCAATCGCCTGGTACAGGTCACGGGTAGCGTGGTCGGGATCCTCGCTCTTCTTTCGAGCCGCTTCTTCACGGGTGAGGTTCCGGATGCCCTGTTCGGTCTTGATCTGGTAATTTATCCACACATATTCACCCTTGTCATTGTACCACTTATAGGTGTGACTGCTGTAGCCATTCATGTGGCGGTAGTTCTTTGGGGTGCCCCGGTCGGAAAAGAGTATAGTCACCTGATGGATGGACTCGGGTGTTAGAGAGAGGAAATCCCAAAACATATCCGGGTCCTTTAGATTGGTTGCTGGATGACGCTTCTGTGTGTGGATAAAATCAGAGAATTTTAGTGGATCACGGATGAAGAATACCGGGGTATTGTTTCCAACCATGTCGTAATTTCCTTCTTCGGTGTAAAACTTTATCGCAAATCCGCGCGGATCCCGCTCGGCATCCGCGGAACCCTTTTCGCCTCCTACAGTGGAAAAACGGATGAAAAGTTCAGTTTGTTTTCCCACCTTGGAGAGAAACTTTGCCTTTGTGTATTTTGTCACATCATCGGTTACCTCAAAATAGCCGTATGCACCAGCACCTTTGGCGTGAACCACCCGCTCGGGGATGCGCTCGCGGTCAAAATGGGCCAATTTGTCGAGCAGATGGACATCCTGCATCAGGACAGGCCCAGGGTTGCCCGCATTCATGCTGTTTTGGTCGTCATCGACCGGTGCGCCAAAGTTGGTGGTAAGTGTCTTGTTTTCCTTTGCCATTTGCATCCTCCTTTTTTCGAGAATACCTCTTGATCATTGTCGTTTGTTTAGGATAGCAATTACTACATAAAAATTATTCTCAAAAATTAATCAAAAAAAGAACTCTGATCTATCAGCCTACCGTGTCTTCTGGCAATTGGGGCAGATTCCGAAAAAATCGACCCGATGAGTCAGAATCTGATAGCCTGTCTTTTTGGCCACCTGTTGGGCAAGCTCAGTTAAGTGTTCAACCTCAGGATCAACGACGCTTTTGCACTTTGTGCAGATTAGATGAGGGTGGGGGTATGGCTTGTTTCCGTCATAACGGTTGCTCTGGCCGCTGAAGTCCAGCTCCACCACTTCCCCCAGATCCCTGAGAAGATTCACCGTCTTGTAAATGGTGGCCAAGCTGGTCGTTGGAAAATCCGTTTTGACATGTTGGAAAATCATTTCTACACTGGGATGTCCAAGGCTTGTCGCCAGGATCTTGAGCACAGCAAGTCGCTGTGGGGTTACCCGAAAGCCATGTTCCTTTAATTTATGGATCATTTTGTTCAGACGATCTTGGGGGTCTGCCACAGAGCATTACCTTTCTTATGGACCATATTTTGCGGCACCAAACCATCTGCCTGCTAAAAGAAATATGGTTCTTAATAAAGAATGATTATTTATAGGATATGACAGTATGATCAACGTGTCAATGCCAATTTTTTTCCCAGCACGAAGACATGATCGGACTGTCCAATACCTTTGTTTTTGCGGGTGCAGTCTCCATTTTGGGGTTTTTCGTTACATTATTTGCCCCTATCAGAGAATATAATTGAGGCTTGATTCTGCTGAAAAAACCCAATCTACGGCGTTGCTTCAATTTTCCAGTCACTGCGACGTACGATAATTATGCCCTAATCGGGTTTTGGCTTCCTGCTGATTTCCAGCTTGTCTCATGATACAGTTATGTATCAAGACTAAATATGAGACACTCCGACGTCTTCCCAAAGGCTCTGTAAAGATTTCAAGTTGGTCAGCCTATTTCACCCAATCTTGACCTCACCAAAAATTCTTCCCGTCCTCCACTCAGTTTTTCAACTCGGTCCTGGCTTAATACATCTGCTGTAATATCAATACATTACCCTTTCTCCTCCTTCATTGAGACACTATTGTCTCATATTCGACTCCTCATATGGTCATGAGGCTGGTGCCATTGATGACCTTGTTGTTAGTAACCACCTAATATCAAAGATGTTTCAGGCCTCTTTGCCTGCCCGGTCTGCTCTTGGTACAAATCTTGACATTCAGGATTACATAGGAATGAAACGATGTGATAAAACCACTGAGAGGACGATCGATTTCGTCAAATGTCAAAAGGAGGGAAACCACCATGATGGGACTAGATGAAGTTCGAAAAAACAAGGAAATCATCAGCGTGATAGACTGGGATATAACACCTGAAGAGGCGGTTACCCTGTATCTGGAGTGGGGAAACGGCTGGACTCACGGCAAAAGTCTGATAAAATCAAAAGACGACGTATCTCATTATTTTGTAGTAAACACCTGGGAGAATCCCCCAAAGATTTTTTTCATCCGGCGTAACTCAGAAGAGGCTGTTGAACTGGCTACAATCGATATGCCGGACGAGTTGAGGAATCACTTTCTGGAATCGGCTGGTGGCATCAAGGGTGTCTGGGCCATAAACGACGAAATCAAGGCGTGGTTGGGAAAAGAGCTATACACCCATTAGATATGAAGCATAAGGGGAAACTGGTGGAAGAAGTTGTAGAGAAAGAATAAGAAAAGTAGATTGATCAGGGCAGAACAAAATCACAAGGAGAAGTTACCCATGGAGAAACAGGCCTTAATTGACAGGTTGAACAGGGATCTTGCCGATGAACATGCGGCCATCATACGCTATCTAGTTCACGGCTATATGGAGGGAGAAGATACGCCTCTGGGTGCGAGCCTGGTTTCCATCTCCAGGGAGGAGATGTGGCATTTTCACTGGCTGGGGATGATCATAGGCAAACTGGGAGGCGAGCCTAATTTCACACTGGCTCCCTATCCCTATGATCCAACCAGCCGGGCAACCATACTCAGATCTTACATTGAGTATGAGGAGAGGTTGATCCCCCATTATGGCGGAGAAGCGGAAAAGGTGGATGATCCCCATATCAGGCGGGTACTTGAGAGAGAGGCATGGGAATCGGCCATCCACGCCAGAAAATTTCAAAGGAAACTGGACAAATTGAGCCCTGAGGAGGCAGCGGGCCTTCCTGGGGGAGAGAAGGGATTGCCCGAGGAGCTGCTGGATAAGTTGCAGGCAGAGGTCACAAGCAAGTATACGGAGATGTTGCAGCATCTCCGCACTTCATGGGTCTTCCAGAAAGACGAAATCATGGGCTGGAAGATCATGGACCAGGCCATGGAAAAGATGAAACACCTTGCGCACTTTGCTGAAGATATTGCAGAAGATGGTATTGCCCCAAAATTAAAACCTGGCGAGATAGACAGGAGCA
>WTCF01000052.1 GCA_013138705.1 Deltaproteobacteria bacterium | reverse complement strand
GACATCATAGGGAAAGCCTGTTGCCAGGAGGGATTTATCTAAAACCGGGATACCTGATACCCTTATTGGCTTGCCATTGAGCCAGGCTCCACTGTCGAGGCATCCGCAAAACAGTTCGTCCTGCATGGGACAATATATAACACCTACCTGACTTCCGCCTTTTTCGGCATAGGCAATGGATACGGCAAACCATGGAAAACCGTGGGCAAAATTAGTTGTGCCGTCAAGTGGGTCAATTATCCAGACCGGACCAGTGGGGATTTCATCATAGATAGACTGTGATTCTTCAGCAAGGATTCCGGCATGGAGACCGGCCTTATCCAATATTGCAAGTATGGCATTCTCTGAGGAAATATCGGCTTCCGTGACCAGATCTATATCACCCTTATGCCTTATCTGGTGGGGTTTGCCGTATAATTCCCTCAATATCTTTCCGGCTTTTAGGGAGGCTTTTGCTGCTATTTCCAAAATGTTCCCCAATTCCGGGCTGCAGCCTGCAATGCAGTTTTCAATTCTTTTCATATGTCTTCTTCCAATGAGGCTGGATGCCCCGGGGACCATTATCTCAACCCCAAGAGCCTCGTTCCATAGGTTGTCATGGTTGTTTTTCAGTAATGCGGAAAAAATGCCATGCCAGGAGAACTCCACCAACGGTTATGGCGGAATCTGCGATATTAAAGGCCGGCCAGTGGTATGACCCCACACAGAAGTCCAAAAAGTCAATAACAGATCTATGGCGGATTCTGTCTATCAGGTTTCCTAGTGCCCCGCCAAACACCAGAGAGATCCCCCATAAAAGCGGATAGCTGCGACTGTGCGAGCTGCGATAAAGATAAAGGAGGCCGCCGAGGGCGACTACGCTTATTATCTGGAAAAATATGTGACGCCATTTGTCAGACCCTGCCATAAATCCAAAGGCAGCCCCTGTGTTAGTTATGTAAGTAATATTAAAAAATCCATGTAAAACAGGCCTTACTTCATGGAGGTGGAGGTTAGAGACTACCATGGCCTTGGTAGCCTGATCTGCGAGCACAATCAGGAAAGCCACGAATAAAAAGGATCTTATGGAAAAGGAAGTAGACAGGTTCATGGTTTGGGGTTTTCCTGATTTTTGTCGTTTTTAAGATCGTTGTATGGTTTGCTGCCCGGCGGCAGCAGCTCCATGGCTTTGTTCTTGTGATATCGGGCAGATTGCTGATTTCCTATAGCCTTATAGTGACGATAGAAATAGTAGTGTGCCTCACCCTGTTTTTCGAGAGCAGCGAAACACCTTCCCAACTGCAAGTAAATACTTGCAGGATCAGGCCAGGATTGTTTCAGGGTTTTAAGTATGGGAAGGGCCTCAGCAGGTTTTCCCTGTTCAAGATACGCTCTGGCCAGAAAGAACCTGGCGGTTGAATCCCCGGGATGTCTTTTGCTGTAAGGCCCTATAATCGAGATGGCCTTTTGATATTTTCCCGCGATAAAGTAGGCCCTTCCCCGGTCTGCCTGAAATTCAGGCCTTTCCGGGGCTGAAGATACAAGATTGTCGAATGCTTTCAGGGCCTTATCGTATTCCCGAGCGGCAAGAAGCGATTGGGCAAGACCATAGAGGAGGAATATATCATCCGGAGTGGCAAGGAGTTCCCGTTTATAGTGTCTTATCATGACCCCTGGGTCATGAGATAAGACACTCGTTTTCACCTGTATCTTTCTCAGCCCGAATGGGTCCTCCGGAAACTTTTGTTCGCATCTGTTTATGTTCCAGAAATCCTCCAGATAGGTCGTCCTCTCGCTGGCTCCTGGGTGGGTAGAGAGGTAACTGGGTATGGCGCTTGTCCCGAGCCAGCGATATTTCTGCATTCTCTTTAAGACAGTAAGCAGCCCCCGGGGATCATAGCCGGCCTTGCATATCCATTGACATGCCCTCCGGTCAGCCTCTTCTTCGTCTGTACGACTGTATTTAAGGGCTATAGAGGCATTTAGTGCGCCCGAAGTTGCGAATATGGCAGAACCTACCTGTCCTTGTCCCAAAAAGAGTCCGGCTACGGCTATGGCGGCAGTGGCTATGTTTATCCGCTGCATTCGCTCCATGCGCCTAGCTATATGTCTTCCCTGAACGTGGCCTATCTCATGGGCCAGAACGCACAGCAGTTCATTTTCAGTATCTATGACCTCAAGCAGACCGGTGTGTACAAATACGAGACCTCCAGGCATGGCAAAGGCGTTCAGTCCCTCATCTTGTATGACGAAAAATTCGTAGTCAAAAAATTTGCCGTCAACCCGGTCAAGCACCTTTTGGCCTATATCGGACACATATCCGACAATTTCCGGATCCTTGATCAGCGGGACCTGGGACTCAACCATGCGTAGCAATTTATCCCTCATTTCCTGTTCTTCCTCAATAGACATCATTGCGGACACAGGAGAGGCCAAAAGTACAGAGGCAAAAGTCAAAACACAAAGGTAAAAAAGGCGATTACACATAACTATACGGTTTAATTTTGTACGCAACACCCATTGAAATGATTTAACTTCAAGTCCATTTGATGAAGATACCAGATTTTCGATATCATGTGGGCATTTTGTTTTTTGCACCCCTCTTTCTCCTGCGTCTGGCCTTTTTCCATTCAGGGTCGCGGTCTCGGGATTTTTTGTTCTTCTTTCCTTTGTCAAGCTCAGATGACACTATGTGTGAAGGTGTGTCGCAGAGCACAAAGGCCCCTATCTGCTCAAGTCGTGGGGCGCTGTCCCTTGGGATTTTTTTGCCGCCGGGCCGGGCCTCGCCGGATTTAGGCTCTCTGTGTTTGTCCTTCTCCCGAACTGGGGGGAGCGGTGGTATATTCATCCATTGAGTGTCCAGGCCTTCAACAAGGTACAGAATCTTGCCGGCCCTTCTGAAAACTACACCTGCCTTATTACTTTTAAGGGCCATCACCTCCGCTATAACAGGGTCCTTGTCTCTGCGCCTGCCGATTTTTAAAGCCATCTCCTTTTCTGTGGATAATACAATCCACTTCTTGTTCTTGCTTGTTTGTAGCCCACGAGCAATTACGTGTGCATGGGCTTTTGGTCTTATGCTGACGTAAAGCAATTCCGGGGGTGTAGCTTCCTTGTATATGGTAAGATCGGGGCCCTGCAATTCCAGTCTTACCCTGACATGATTTTCCTGCCATTCGAATTTTTCCGGTCTGTAGAGGGAGAAGAATTGTGTGAGACCCCTCTGGGTAATACGGGAAAACCCAGTCTCTTTCATAAGTGCCTGATGAAGCTCTTTGATAGATACCCATCCGCCTTTATCCAATACTATGCCAAAGGCATCCGGCTGCCGGCCCAGTATGGCAAAAAGAATCTTCTCCAACCGCTTTAATTCTTGCTTATCCATGATTCCTTTTTACATTGATCACTCGTTTGTAATAATTAAGTTAACACAACGCCGGGCACTTTCCCGTTTTGAAGAAAACAGGTATTTATATTGTAAGTTGTGTGATAAAATAAACATAAACAGGTTTTTCATTCGTTTTATGTAAAATTATGAAGGAAGTCAAAGAAACAGTTTATTTTTCGGTATTTGTTGCCGAAGGGGATATAAAGAGGGAAAAATCCAGGGCCAGAGAGATCAGGCGCAGCAGGTGGTGGCACCAGAAATGTGCCCAAGGTGTTTGCTTCTACTGTGGGCGGCGCGTGGGGCCCTCTGGTCTTACGATGGATCATGTGGTTCCTCTGATTCGTGGGGGTCGAAGCATTAAGAACAACCTGGTGCCTGTGTGTAAGGAATGCAATAATAATAAAAAATATCTGCTGCCCATGGAGTGGGAAGAATATCTTAAGGGGCGAAAGGAGTAAAGAATGGTGAAAACAGG
>WTCF01000104.1 GCA_013138705.1 Deltaproteobacteria bacterium | reverse complement strand
ATTGGTACCTTTTTGAAAAGGAATAGGCCGAATAATGGAACTGCAACCTAATACCCAAAAGATATTGAAAATATTTGATCCTACCACATTTCCAATTGAGATATCGGATTTGTTTTTAAGAGAGGCAACAGCACAAGTCGCTAATTCCGGTAAAGAAGTTCCCAGCGCTACAATAGTCAACCCAATGTCAGATTCTCTCATGCCCAAAGTCCTCGCTAAATGAACAGCCCCATCAACAACCCATTTTCCTCCCAGAAGCAGGGCGACTGATCCTCCGAGAATCATAAAAACTGCAGACCAGGTTCTGATTTGCTTTGTTTCCAAATGTCCGTTCTCACGATTTTCTTTGGCAATGGTAAAGATATACACCATAAAAACGGCGAAAAAGAACAGGAGCACCATACCGTCACTCTTGGTTAGAACTGAAGAGCGAGCTCCATAGAGTAAGGCGTCATTTCCTAAGACTCCCAGTATTAAAACAGCCAGCAGGCTAAGAGGGATTTCCACCCATACTGTTTTTTTCCTGATGATAATTGGTGAAATTATTGCTGATACTCCCAGGACGAGCAAAATATTAGCGATATTACTCCCTAGAATGTTGCCGATTGCAATCCCGCTATTTCCTTGACGGCTGGCAATAATATTGACCATTAATTCCGGAAGAGAGGTTCCAAACGAAACAACGGTTAAACCGATAGCAATGTCAGATACTTTTAGCTTTTCAGCAACGGAACAGGCCCCATCCGTCAGGAAATCAGCCCCCTTAATTAACAAGACAAACCCAAGGACAAATAGAATTAAAACAGAATCTACCATGTGTGCCTAATTTTATACCAAATAAAAATGAGACTTCTATTAAGACTTTGTTAGATATTCGTTACGGTTACACTAACCTCGCCAACACCAATACTTGGTAACGTTCCAAGTAACTTCTCAAAAAATTCCCGTTACTGTCATTGCGAAGCAAAGGAATCTCTTTCATAGAAAGGAGTTAGAAGTTCCGAGACGTCCATTTACCCACAAGATATTGAGTATCTAAAAAAAACAGGGCGCTAACACTATCTTAATAAAACTTTAACATTTCTGTGGTCTAAAGAAATTGATCCAGAGAATTGGATCGATCCTTCTTTCTGAAAAACCAAAGCCGGTTTGATCAAGTATATAACGTGGCAAAAAGGAACTTTACATGTTTACCGAAAAGGAAAGAAAAGCTAAGGAAGTCAT
Source organism: Deltaproteobacteria bacterium (assembly GCA_013138705.1). The sequence goes on along the minus strand of WTCF01000104.1, from coordinate 4,344 downwards.
TGATGAGCATGTTCAAGTGGTAGGGGGATGCCTGGGCTGTTTCAATGGCTGTCTCGAGGCCTTCCTTCAGGGTGATAGAGCCAGATGTGAATCGACTCATAGAAACTGTGACTTTGCTGAAGCCGAGGCTGATATACTGCATAGAAAGATCGGCGAGCACCTATACTCCGGAGCCTTTCCCGCCATCGAACGAAAAGATATCTATATAATGACCGGGGTTGTGGATAAAATCGCCAATAAGGTCGAGAAAGCTTCTGACGTCGTGGCATACGAAAGCCCTGATGTTCCCGAGGATTACAAGCAAACACTGCATGAAATTGTTGAGACCATTGTAAAGATGTTCCGCCTCTTTCAGGAGGCTGTGAGGCTCTTTGCGCCTTGCGAAATCTTGCAGGCATTTGACAACCTGGCGACCATCCGGCAAAAGATCGCTGCTATAGGCATTATGGAATCGGAGATCGACGACAAAGAGTGCGCCATCATGAGGACTATATACCGCTCCGGACTTCCCCTTATCCATAAGATTCACCTGGAGAGATTCGTGCGACAGATTACCGAAATCTCAGATGTTATTGAGGATGCAGCTGATCGTCTTGATGTCCTTGTCATTCGTGAAAGGATATGACCGCAAAATTTGATACAAATTTAACCCCCCCCTAATAATGCTGTAACACTGATGTGGTTTAAGAAAGCTATTGAAAATCAGCAATCGAAAAAAGAGGAGAACAAACCCGTGAAAAAAATAGTGATTATAACCAACAAACCAGAGCCTGATTACGGTTTATTCGGGTTGCTCAATACGCTGTTTCCTGAGTGTGAGGTCCATGTTGTTCCAAAGCGTGTTGAGACTTTTAAGGATTGTATGGCCGGTTGCTTTTCAGACCCCTTTAAGGGTCACACGATAGGGGGAGCGTATGATAGCAAGTATTTTAATTATAAAGATGACCCCCGGCTGTCCTGGGCCGATGGCTAGTCATATAGAGTTTTGTCTTGGATATACTTCTTCTAGTTTTTGGACTTCTTTTTGTAGTGGGTTTGATAGTCTTCCGGTTCAGATTCATCAAAGACCTAAACCCTAATACTGAGCTTTTAATTGATCTGTTGAGATGGATGAATGCACCCCGTTAGAAGACCCCCCTTCCCCTTGATTTGAACCACAAAAGCAAGAGCATTTTCCATAGTTTGCTGCAGGGATCTTAAATCTACATATGCTTAATAATCCCGTAATCCACGGTATTCATCAGTCTTTTTTCAATAGGGAAATGACATGATTATGAAGAAGAAACGTGTATTGGTCATTGGACACCGGGCCCCGGATAGTGACGCTGTCTGTTCCGCTATTGGGTATGCCTACTTTAAGAACCATCTGGATAAAACGCGGTTGTATGTCCCCTGCCGGGCCGGCACATTGAATGAGGAGACAACTTTCATTCTTGAGAGATTTAATCTGGAGACACCGGTGCGGATTGACAGCGTCGTTGCCACTGTAGAGGATATGGATATTGAAAAACCGGTATCCGTTTCGCCCGAACAGACCATGATGGATATCGGCTATCTGATCAAGGATAGAAACATCCATAGCTTTCCTGTGGTGGATGCGGAAAACAGACTTCTCGGCATTGTGGACAAGATGGATCTGGCTGTCCACTATGTGGAACGACTGGAGATGGAAAATTTATCAGCTATTCCTATCGAACTGAGCCACCTCATGTCTGCCCTGCAGGGAAAAATACAGGCCAATACAGGGAAAATGAAGCAACTTTCGGGTGAGATATTTGTTGCCGCTTCCCAGAGAGGAACGACCATCAACAGGGCAGAGCGGGGGGATATTGCCATTCTGGGAGATAGGGCCGATATACAAATGGATCTGATCAAGGCAGGATGCTCGGCTCTTATCATCACCGGAGATCATCCGGTTAGTAAAGAAGTCCTGGAATTGGCCAGAGAAAAAGAGGTGTTGATAATCAGTTCGCCCCACCGGACTTTCGCTACAGCCAGGCTGATTAATTTATGCATGCCTATCTCACATCTCATGTCAAAAACCGTACCCACGATCGGATTGATAACTACCGTAAACGAAGTAAGAGAAAATATCCTGGAATCTAAATATCGGTGCTTAATGATTGTTGATGATGATGATCATCTGATCGGTATTATAACCCGGAGCGATCTCCTTGAGCCGATCCAGAAGCAGGTTATCCTGGTGGATCACAATGAAATATCACAGGCTGTTGATGGTATAGAATCTGCCGATATTCTGGAGATTATCGACCACCATCGGGTTGGAGATATCTCGACCATAGGACCTATTACCGTTTATAACGAACCGATCGGGAGCACCTGTACCATAGTGGCCGGTCAGATATTCCTGCACCGGATTGAGATGATACCGGATATTGCCGGCGCCCTCCTGTCAGGGATATTGTCTGATACACTGCTTTTGACGCTTTCCACTACTACTGGGAAAGATCGCGAAATAGCCAATAAATTGGCTGAGATTGCCGATCTCGATCTGACGACGTTCGGAAAAGAATTGTTGGCGTCGAGTATTAACATCAAGGGAAAGACTCCTCGGGACATCCTTTTTCAGGATTTCAAGACCTATCATTTTAATGGAAATAAGATCGGTGTTAATCAAATAATGATTCTTGATAAAGAGGAATTTGCTTCTATTGAGCCGGATATTATGTCAGAGATGGAAAAACTCTGCCGGGAAGAGCACTACAGCATGATAGCTATGCTGATAATGAATCCGGTGGAAAAGAATGGGGAAGAGATAATCGTCAAGGGTAATACGAAAATTATTGAAAAGGCCTTTGGGGTGACTGTAAAGGATGATAAGTGTTTTATCCCAAAAATCATGTCACGCAAAAAAGACTTCATCCCCAGGATAGGCAGATTCCTCACGGGCTGATTTCATACAGATGCCTTGGGCAAGTGGATTGCAAAAGTGCTCCCCTTTCCGGGGGTGCTCTCAACAGCCACGTGGCCGCCATGGGCCTGGGCGATATGTTTGACAATGGCAAGGCCTAGCCCTGTCCCGCCCAGTTGCCGGCTTCTTGCCTTATCTACACGGTAAAATCGCTCAAAGAGACGGGGCAGATGTTCTTTTTCTATTCCGCAGCCCTGATCATGCACGCTGATAATAATTTCACTTTCTCTTTGAAGTGCCTCTACCCGAACAGTGCCCCCATCATTACTGTACTTGATGGCGTTATCAATGAGGTTCACAATGGCCTGTTCAAGGAGCTGGGAATCTATTTTTGCGACTATTTCTTCAGCACAAGACAGCTCAATCTCTATTTTCTTGGCCATAGCGCCGGCCCCACAGACCTGGATAGCGGTTTCGAGCACGTCCCTTAGCCTGCCCTTATCCAGCACGACTTTTTCTCTTTCAGCCTCCTGCTCAATCCTGGAAAGACTCAGAAGATCTTCAATAATGACCTCAAGGCGATCTACGTGTTTGCCGATGATTTCCAGAAATCGTTCGGCGTCCTCATGATTCTCCACTGCGCCATCCCGGAGGGTCTCCACAAACCCCTTAATGGCTGTAATCGGAGTCTTTATCTCATGGGATACATTGGCAACAAACTCGCGCCGGATCTTTTCAAGTCTTAGAAGGCGTGTCACATCATTCAAAACGATAAGTGCACCGATTTGCTTCCCTTCGGCATCACGGAGCAACGTACCGTGCCCATTAAGAAACCGATCGCTATCAGAGGACAGAACAATTTCCTTTTCAACCGCCTCCTGGCTGGACAATGCATTTTTCACAAATTGCTGAAGGACGGTATTCCTGACCACCTCCTGGATGCTCCGACCCTGGGCCTCAGCAGGATCACATCCGAACATCTTGGCAGCAGCATGGTTCATACTGATGACCCGCTCTTCCATATCTACGGCAATAACTCCTTCAACCATGCTGGAAAGCACGGCTTCAATCTCGTTTCGCTGCCGCATGACAGTATTAATATGCTCACGAAGCTCAACGGCCATCCGATTCAGCGACTCGGAAAGGGCCCCGATTTCCTCGGATTCAGCGACTTGTGGTCTGAGATGGAACTCACCACGAGTGATGGACTCGGCCCAGATCTTGATCTGCTCAATGGGACGGGTAATGCGGCGAGAAACAAACAGACTGAGGATCGCAGCAAATACAGCTACAATAAGGCCCCCAAATGCAATTTTAGTCTTTATGCTCTTTAAGACCAAATCTATGTCATTCACAGGGACGGATGTGCGAACGACCGCAAGGATGTGGTTTTCCTTCTTAATGGGTATACCCACGTACATCATATCCTTTTCCAGGGTCCGGCTGTACCGTGTAGATGTGCCTGAAGGCCC
>WTCF01000135.1 GCA_013138705.1 Deltaproteobacteria bacterium | reverse complement strand
TGCATGCAGGCCTGCACACGTGCACTATTTGACAGGCCCCTTGATATTGCTGCTATGGGCCGGCTGAGCATGGATGTTCCTGCGCCCAAACCTGCTCCTCCTACCGGTCGTAAAGTGGGGATCATCGGCGGCGGACCTGGAGGCATGTCAGCGGCCTGGCAACTGGCCCTCAAGGGGCATGAAGTAGATCTGTACGAGGCGGCGGACCGTCTTGGGGGCAAAATGGAACTCTGTATTCCCAGAGAGCGTCTGCCCCATGAGGTACTGGAAAAAGAGATATCCCGCTTCAATGAGATCGGAATCCATGTGCATCTTGGACAGCAGATTGACTTTGAGACATTCCAAAAGATCTACGAGGATCATGAGCTCGTCATTATTGCCTGCGGTGCGCACCAGCCTCGCATTATTCCCTTCCCCGGAAACGAAGATGTCATAGCGGGTATTGAATTTTTAAAGGCTGTTAATCAAGGGAAAGGGCCGGATCTTGCGGATCAGAATGTGGTCATCATAGGTGCTGGAAATGTGGGCATGGACATCGCCTGTGAGGCCTACGAATGCGGAGCGGCCTCGGTTACGGCAGTAGACATCCAGCCCCCTGCCAGCTTTGGTAAGGAACAAGAGGCGGCAGAAGCAAAGGGGACTCGGGTCATCTATCCCAAAATAACAGAGCGCTATGACAAGGCGGAACGTGCGATCTATTTTAAGGACGGCACATCTCTTGATGCCGATACGGTCATCATCTCCATTGGCGAGGTCCCCATTCTGGATTTCCTCCCTCGTGAGATCCACACCGAGCGAGGCTTCATCATGGTGAACGAGCTGGGCCAGACCTCGGATGTAAAGGTCTTTGCCGTTGGTGATGTCACACGGCCCGGACTTATCACTCATGCCATTGGTGCGGGACGCCGGGCAGCAGAGACAATCCATGCCCTAATGATGCACACGGATTATCAGCCTGAAAAACGGCCCGTTATTCCCTATGACCGGATTAATCTCGTGTATTATGAGGTCTCCAGTGGCGAAAAATTTGTCCCGGAACAGGAGGCCGACCGCTGCGCCTCCTGCGGGGCCTGCAGGGATTGCCACATGTGCGAAAATACATGTTATCAGGGGGCAATCGAGAGGACAGAGGGGCCAAAAGGGGAATTTGAATATAGCGTTATCGAAGATAAGTGCATAGGATGCGGCTTCTGCGCAGCCGTTTGTCCTTGTGGAGTGTGGGAGATGGAGGAAAATATTTGATTGCGATCATTGATTATAGAGCCGGAAATCTGAAGAGTGTAGAATGTGCCCTTAAGAAGTTAGGATTTCCCTGTTGCATAACTCATAACAATAAAGAAATGCTCGGCTCTGAAAGGATCATCTTCCCCGGAGTGGGGGCAGCCGGGCAGGCAATCGCTGACCTGAGACATCTTGGTCTGGATGAAGTCTTAAAGCAGGCCCTTGAGACCGGCAAACCTATCCTGGGAATATGTCTGGGTGCGCAGATCATACTGGATAAAAGCGAAGAGAACAGTGCGCAGTGTTTAGGACTGATCAGCGGAGATGTTAAGCTGTTTCCCTCTCCTCTTTTTTCCGAGGAAAATGAGCGCCTTAAAATACCACATATGGGATGGAACAGCGTTCATTTAATCAAGAGGCATCCGGTGCTGGAAGGGATTAAGCCTGCGGATGAATTCTATTTTGTCCATTCCTACTATCCAGTGCCTGCTTCAGATAAATGCGTTATCGGGACTACTGATTACGGAATAGAGTTTGCGTCAATTATTGGCCATAAGAACCTGATAGCCATGCAGTTTCATCCTGAAAAGAGCGGGACCCCCGGCCTGAAAATCCTAAAGAACTTCTGTACATGGAACGGTCATTATGCTGAGTAAAAGGATCATACCCTGTCTTGATGTGAGAGACGGGAAGACAACAAAAGGTGTCAAGTTTAAAGAGAATGTGGATATCGGCGATCCTGTGGAAATGGCCAGGTTCTATTATGAAGAGGGTGCGGATGAGATTGTTTTTTATGATATAACTGCTTCCAGTGAGCGGCGGGATATTATGATAGATGTTGTTCGCCGTGTGGCTGAGGAGATTTTCATACCCTTTTCTGTGGGCGGGGGAATCAGGACCATTGAGGATATGCGCGCCGTGCTTTTGGCCGGGGCGGAAAAGGTGAGTGTCAACACAGCAGCAGTAAAGGACCCTGAGATCATTTCAGCGGGGGCCGGGGCCTTTGGGAGCCAGTGCATTGTGCTTGGGATGGACGTTAAAAAGGTCGAACCTTCTGAAAAAACTCCATCGGGTTATGAAATCGTCATCCACGGCGGTAGGACGTATACAGGCATTGACGCCCTTGCCTGGGCAAAGAAGGCAGAGGACTTAGGGGCAGGCGAGATATGCCTGAATTCCATTGATGCGGACGGTACGAAGCAGGGTTATGAAATCGCGCTGACCTCGCTTATTTCCGAAAATGTAAATATTCCGGTAATTGCCTCTGGTGGTGCGGGAAACATAAATCATATGCATGATGTGCTGAAGTATGCCAAAGCAGATGCTGCTCTCATAGCATCTATTGTCCACTATGGGACCTATACCATCAAACAGATCAAGGATGAACTGCATTCCCGCGGCATAAAAGTCCGCAACACCTGGTAGAAATGAAAGCCTTATTGGCCTTGGCAGATGGAACGGTATTCAGGGGTCGTTCCTTTACCGGCCGTTGTGAGACGGCAGGTGAGGTGGTTTTCAACACCAGCATGTCCGGTTACCAGGAGATACTGACTGATCCCTCCTATTGCGGCCAGATGGTAACCATGACCTATCCCCTGATCGGCAACTACGGCATCAATAACGAAGATGTCGAATCCGACAGGATCCAGGTAAAGGCCCTGCTGGTAAAAGAATACCAGGAATATCCCAGTAACTGGAGGTCTCAGGGGAGCCTTGCTGATTATCTGAAGGCGAGTGACATTCCGGGAATTGAGGGGATCGACACCCGTGCCCTTACAAGGCACATCAGACTTCAGGGTGCTATGAAGGCTGCCCTTTCAACAGAGGACCTGGACCCGGATTCCTTGGCTGAAAAGGCAAGGCAGTCCCCGGATATGGCCGGCAGCGACCTTGTCAAAGAGGTGACCTGCAAGGAACCCATGTTGTGGCAAGACGGGCGACTGATTAATCCGGACATTAATCTTGATCAATTCCAGTGGCCCGACAGGCCTGGCTCGTGGCGTGTGGTGGCCATGGATTTCGGTGTGAAACTGAATATACTTCGATCCCTGGAAGAGAGGGGATGCACCATCCTTCTGGTACCTGCAGATGTGGACAGCAAGGCCATAGACAGACTTGAGCCTGACGGGCTCTTCCTGAGCAACGGACCAGGAGACCCTGCTGCCGTTACCTACGCAGTGGATACGATCAGGGATCAAATAGGCAAACGGCCGATATTCGGCATCTGTCTTGGTCACCAGTTGATCGGATTGGCCCTTGGAGGCAAGACCTTCAAGCTCAAATTCGGACACCGCGGGGCCAATCAACCGGTTAAGGATCTCACAACCGGCAAGGTGGAAATCACCTCCCAGAACCATGGCTTTTGTGTGGACATGGAATCCCTGAAAGATCCTGCAATTGAGCTAAGTCATATCAACCTCAATGACATGACAGTGGAAGGTCTTATCCATAAAAAAATCCCTCTTTTTTCAGTTCAGTATCATCCTGAGGCATCTCCCGGCCCCCACGACGCATCCTACCTCTTTGACAGATTTATTGAGATGATGAAAGGGTATCAACCGGAAACGGTCATATCAAGTTTTCGGGCAAGATCGGTCTACGGTACTTTTAAAGCCTAATTGCCGTCATGGCGGTAAAAAATAGGCATCAAGTCAAAAATCTGGTCTAATAAAGAAATAACTTGCAAGTTTTACCTTTATAGCGGTAAAATAGAACTGTCTAGGTTCGTAGTATGGGAATTTCCTTTTTTGGACAGGATTTACAGGAGGTACAGGATTTTTATTTATCCTGTTTATCCTGTTGATCCTGTCAAAAAGGGTCTTGCCGTAGGCGGCTAATTTAAGGATAGCTAAAATTGGAGAATCAACTCAACGAGATCGTGTTGTTTCATCGCAAACAAAGTGGCCTCACCCGAAACCAGCTAGCCGATTTGGCCGGAGTAGGTAAGACCGTTATTTACGATATTGAAAAAGGAAAGGAGACCATTCGACTTTCCACACTGCAAAAGGTGCTTAGGGTTTTAAACGTCAAAATTTCTTTTACCAGTCCGCTAATGGAGGCTTTAGATGAGAAAAGCTGAAGTGCTCATGCATGGATTGTCGACCGGCGTTTTAGAGGAGCTGGAATACGGTAAACGCTACCGGTTTGCATACCTGGAAAATTATCAGGGACCGCCCATTTCATTGACCATGCCGGTAGACAAAAAAGAGTTTGTTTTTGAAGAATTTCCGCCGTTTTTTGATGGTCTGTTGCCGGAAGGCGTTCTTCTGGAGGGTCTGTTGAAACAGCGCAAAATTGATCGCCATGATTATTTTAGCCAGATTGTGGCAGTGGGAAAAGACCTGGTGGGTGCTGTCACCGTGCAGGAAAAACAAGAATGAACCTGTGTCCGATTACATATGAGGAATGTGGCGATAATAAGTATTCGGAAAAAGGATTGAAAAAGCTTTCACCAAAACTGAAGGCCTTAAACGACTTTGCCTATTCTGCAGAAGAGCAGCGAATGGAAGCCGTCGCCCGAGCCGCCAAAATATCGCTTCAGGGTGTGCAACCCAAATTGAGCGTCCGGTTGAATATCAAGAAAAAAGCTTTTGAAATCGTGGATACCGGCGGCCGTTATATTTTTAAACCGCAAATACTCAATTACAGGGAAGTTCCGGAAAACGAAGATATTACCATGCGGTTGGCCGAACTGATCGGAATCGAAGTTCCTTTACATGGTTTGGTGTATTCAAAAGATGGATCCATGACTTATTTTATTAGACGGTTTGATCGCAGCGGCAGGAATAAAAAGATACCGGTGGAAGACTTTGCTCAGCTTTGCGGAAGGAATCGAGAAACGAAGTATGATTCATCAATGGAAAAAGTTGTATCGGTGATTGACCGATTTTGCACGTTTCCGGCACTTGAGAGGTTAAGGCTGTTTAATCTCAGTCTTTTCAACTACCTGATCGGCAATGAAGATATGCATCTCAAAAACTTTTCCGTCATCCGGCGTGATTTAAAAGTTGAATTATCTCCGGCCTACGATTTGCTAAACTCAGCCATCATTTTGAATTCTCAGGAAGAACTGGCACTTCCGCTCAACGGCAAGAAAAACAGGCTTCGAAAGAATGACTTCTTTGCATACTTTGCCCAAGACCGCCTGGAGCTAACTCAAAAATCTATAGACCAAACAGTTAATCGGATTGTCCGTGCTTACCCGAAATGGATGAATATCATTCAAAAAGGCTTTTTGGCTCCTCGCTGTTTTAAGTGGGTAAAGCTTGATTTACTGACAACAAAAATGATAGTTGGTTATGCATTATGAGAGACATAGACCTTTTTCAAATGGCCCTTGGTTTGACACCGCCTTGGCA
>WTCF01000226.1 GCA_013138705.1 Deltaproteobacteria bacterium | reverse complement strand
GGGTGCTTAATACAGTGACCAGTCTGGTCCATCAGGTGTCTCAAGAGGTATTAGATCTATGGTTCAAAAAGGGTCTCAAAGGATGTACCGACTAAGTTCTATCATAACAATGCTCATAGGGTTTATGCTGCTTGGATCCGCTGATCTGCAGGCCTGGCCGTGGGGTAAAACCACCCTTGTGACAATAAACCACGAGGCGTTCACTACAGAGGATTACCGGCACTGGTGGGAGCACTGGAAGGAAAAAGATACCCCGTTTCCTGACAGCCCGGAGCCTTTTATCGAGTGGCATCTCCTGGTACAGGAGGCCGAAAGCATGGAGCTCTATCAGGAGCCGGCCTATAGACATAAGGTGGATACCTTCATTAAGGTCAGGGCCCTGATGATGCTGAAAAACGAGGCCGTTGACTCAAAGATCAAGATCACTGATAAAGACCTGTGGAATCGATACGAGCAGCAGTACTCTCCTCAATGGCACGTGCGTATTATATACTTTAATGAGGAGGCAAAGGCCCGGCAATTCTATGAAGAGATGAATTCCGGACGGTTGGTCTTGGCTGATATGGCGGAACAGGCCATGACCGAGAGAGGCGTTGTCAATGAGCATGAGCAATGGTTACGGCCCAGCAAGATCCCTGATGCTTGGGCGGATATCCTGGCCGGACTGACTATCGGAGAGGTGACACAGCCTCTCGAAAGGAATCAGGGATTTATCCTCCTCTGCCTGCAGGAACAGAAAGGCCCGGAGAAGTCCGATTTCGAATCTGTTGAGTCCGATATCCGAAAGAAAATCCGTGACGAGCAGCAGGCTGAGCTGACAAAAGAACTGGTGCGCAAACTCCGCATGAAGTATCAGGTCAAGGTCGATGAGGAGCTGTTTAACTCGCTGGATGTAGAAAATATTCAAAAAGATCTTCTGGACAAGCTCCTTGTCACTACGAATCGCGGGGACGTCTCGGTAAAGTTCTTTATGGAGCAATTCCGGAAGGAACGAAGCATGCGTGGCGCACTACGTTTTCAGAAAAAGGACCCATGGGATTTCCTGAAGAGAAATGTGCTCGACAGGATAATTTCCCAGACCCTCACCACCTGGGAATCCCTGGACCGTCACTACGAAAAGAGTCTTCCATTCAAAGAGACCTATGAGTTTTACTGCCGGCACCGTCTCATCAAAGAACTCGAAAGACGTCTTTTCTCGCCAAAGACAGAGTTCAGTAACGAGGAGGTGACTGCATACTACAATCAACACCCGGAAAAGTTCACCGGTCTGGAGATCATCACTATCGTAACACTGGAAGCAGATAAGAAGCTGGCTGACAAAATATGGGCGGAGATCAAGAAAGGCGAAGATTTTTCCAGCGTTGTGCGGAAATATTACTCCCGCGACATCCCGGTCAAGAGCATTCCTGTCGATCATCTGGATTCCGACACGAAAAAGGTAGTAGAAAAGCTGGCCAAAGGGGAAATCAGCGCGCCATTTGATGTTGAGGGTCATTCTTCCATGGTCAAACTCATGGACCGCAAAGTTGCGAGCACCAAGCCTTTAAGTGAAGTGCGGGAGGAGATTGTTGAGCTCCTGCGAGAGGAAGAGCCTGCCCGTCTGCGAAAAAACTATGTTGAGAAACTTCTAGCCAGGTCCGATATAGAAATAGATGAGAAGGCCTGGAACAAGCTCAAGAAGGAGTATGGGGGAGAAAAATGACAGGAAAAAGAGCTAGGTTTATTGTGGTGCTTTTGTGCTTTGCCCTGGTGGCGGCTTGCGTACCCCAGCATGCCAAGAGACAGCCACGGAAGAAGTGTCTGGAATGTCACGAGGAGATGCGCCAGAAATTCTTTTCCGGGATTGTGCATTCCCCTGTGAAAGAGGAAAACTGCGGGGCCTGTCATCTGCCCCATGGTCTCATCGGAGGGACGTATCTCCGCAAGAACCAGCCGGATCTCTGCTTTCCGTGTCACAAGGAACTCGCAGCCGGCATGGACAAAACGTCGGTCCACAAACCCGTGGGAGAGGGCCGGTGCGATAAATGCCACGAGGTTCACAACGGGCCCTTCCCGGGTCTCCTCAAGGCTGAACGGCAGGATTCCTGTTTTTTATGCCATGATCGAAAGACCATCATGAAGGCGAACGTTCATTCTCCGGTGGAGACAGGCTGTGAGACATGTCACGACAATCATGCCTCGGACAACCCTGCTTTGCTCCTGCAGGGGAAGGATGAGACCTGTCTTACCTGTCACGAGACAGGTACAGAGGTCTTTATAGCAGCACACAGAGGTTACCCTGTAAAGACCAGGTGTGTGCTGTGTCACTCGCCCCACAGTTCCGACGGTTCCGCTTTTCTGAAGAATGTGCTGCATCAACCTATGTCCGATGGCCGGTGCGAGTCCTGCCACGAGGTGGATTCGGCGGCCAAGATAGTGCTGAAGGACACGCCCAATGATCTCTGCGTCTCCTGTCACAAGGAGGACGGGAAGGCCGGAGAGAGTATTCACGAGCCTTACGCCCAAAAAGAGTGTGTGGAATGTCACGCGGTCCATGCCAGCGAGTATCAGGACATGCTCGCCACATCTCCTGAGACAGTATGCCTCAAGTGCCACGAGCAAGGTCAGGACAAGAAAGAAAAGAGTGTTCATGCTCCGGCAGAAAAGGGGGAGTGTCTGTCATGTCACTATGGCCATCAGTCCCAGGTGAAATCTCTACTCAAGGCAG
>WTCF01000200.1 GCA_013138705.1 Deltaproteobacteria bacterium | reverse complement strand
CCGCAGGGCTTGATGTGGAAGAGCGTCCCGGGCTCTCGCCCGAGGAACTCCTGGAGGTCATTCAAGACGCTGATGGCCTGGTGATTCGTAGCAATACCAGGGTGACCCAGGAAGTAGTGGATGCTGCCAAAAAGCTGAAGGCTGTGGGAAGGGCCGGTACAGGCCTTGATAATGTAGACATTGCTGCCTGCAACAAGCGGGGTATTGTTGTAATGAATACTCCGGGGGGCAACACCAACTCCGCTGCAGAACACACCATAGCTATGATAATGGCACTTTCACGCCACATTCCCCAGGCAACCGCCACAATGAAGGCAGGCAAGTGGGAGAAAAAGCGCTTTTCAGGTCAAGAGGTGGCAGGGAAGACCCTTGGAATTATAGGTATTGGCAGGATCGGAAGCATTGTTTCACAGCTTGCTCAAGGTCTTAAAATGGAAGTTGTGGCATTTGACCCCCATATACGTCCGGAAATGGCTGAAAAACTTGGAGTGGAGTTGACCGACCTTGACAATGTCCTTGCAAGGGCTGACTACATATCCATACACGCCCCTTTGACCGCAGAGACAAAGAGGTCCGTCAATGCCGAGCTTTTCAATAAGATGAAGGATGGGGTTATGGTGCTCAACTGTGCCCGTGGCGGGATCATCGACGAAAAGGATTTATACGAAGCCATGAAGTCAGGAAAGGTGGCAGGTGCTGCTCTGGATGTGTTCGAAACAGAACCTACAGGTAAAGAACACCCGTTATTCTCCCTGGATCACTTTATCTGTACCCCTCACCTCGGCGCCTCAACCGTAGAGGCACAGGAAAATGTTGCCGTGGCTGTTGCCAGGCAAATCTCAGACTATCTCACAAAGGGTGAGGTGAGAAATGCCGTAAATATGCCATCAGTCAGCGAAGAAACCTTGGTCCAGCTCACCCCTGTCCTCAATCTTGCTGATAAATTGGGGGCCTTCCATGCCCACCTCACTACTGCACCTGTTGATGAGATAACCATTTCCTGCCAGGGAGATATAGCAGACCTTGATACTGCACCGGTTACCATATCAGTAATCAAAGGCCTCCTTTTCCCAATACTCAGGGAAGAAGTGAACTTTGTAAACGCTCCCATACTTGCTGAGGAGCGGGGTATAAAGGTTACGGAATCCAAGAGCAAGACATCTGAGGACTTTACCAGCCTACTCACCGTCACAGTAAAGACAGCCAATGGCACCAATACTCTGGCAGGAACCATATTTGGCAAAAAAGAACCCCGTCTTGTCAGAATCAATGATTTCTGTCTGGAGGCTGTGCCGGAGGGACATATGTTGCTCATTTACAATGAAGACCGTCCAGGGGTAATCGGTCGAGTCGGAATTACCCTGGGTGAGGCGAATATTAACATAGGCCAAATGCAGGTAGGACAGGATCCGGACCATCATAGGAATGTCATACTTCTGACCACGGATGATTCTGTAGGACCCGATGTTCTTTCCCGTCTCCTGCAGCAGGACGGTGTTGAAAAGGCTCAAGCCATAGAACTCTGAGAAAGTTGCTTGGGTCTCAATTAATCTCACTTAACGATTCTATGGCAGCTACCCAGCATAGTCTAAAATCTATCCTTGAGGCCATGTTATTGGTAGCAGACAGGCCTATTGGTCTGAAGAAATTCACTCAGCTTCTGCCTGAATATGACAGAGGTGCTATAATCACTACATTGAAAATCCTCCAGAGGGAGTACAGCGACGAAAAACGCGGCTTTGAACTCAAGGAGGTGGCTGGGGGATTTCGTCTTCAGACCCGCAGGAATTTGCGAAGCTGGGTGCTCAGGCTCAAGAGGTCAATTCCGGTAAGACTCAGCAGGGCAGCCCTTGAGACGCTTGCCGTTGTGGCGTACAGACAGCCAACAACAAGGGCAGAGGTTGAAAGTATCAGAGGAGTGGACGCCAGCGGCACCCTGCGTTTCCTGCTCGACAGAAAAATCATCAGGATTGTCGGCAGAAAGGACCTTCCCGGTCGCCCGTTACTTTATGGCACGACCCGGCAGTTCCTGGAGGTATTTGAATTAAAGGATTTGTCAGACCTGCCATCACTGGCAGAAATGGCCGAACTGGAACATCAGACAAACGGCCTTCCTCAAATCCCATTGTTCAGATAGGTTGGAGATTGAGGGATTGAGGGTATTTTATTTATTTTAATTCCGTAGCCGTTGACGGCTGGAAACTTGAAATTGGAAATTAGAAATTTGGGTAATTGGAACAAAAAGGTTCAGAACACCGTAGGCTATCAGATAATACGATCATCTGAAACAGTACAAAAGCATAAAGGCCAAATTTCTAATTTCTAAATTTCTAATTTCAACATTCCGTTTTATAAAAGGACCTGAAGAGATGTGCCAATCCACAATCTATCTTAAAAAAGGCGATACGGAAGAAGAGATATTACGTGATGCCATCCTGGTAGAACCCTGTTCAGGAGGGGTCAGAATACAGGGATTATTTGATGCCCCCAAGATCATTCCTGCCCGCATTGCCAGCATTGATCTATTAAAGAACAGGATCATATTGGAGCCTCAAGAATAGTTGGCTGATAGGAGCTGATAGGAAATCGCTTTTTGCGATTTGGACTGAAACGGCACTCCCAAACACCACACACTAATTTCTATGGCACTGTTGAAAGCTGCAGGTCAAGGAATTCTCAATGTGTCGTGAAAAAGAGGGAAAAATAAATGTTTCGGCCCCTGGAGGAGTTAATTCACGCATATTTTGCGCGCACATGGCCAATAGCTACCTGTGAAAATCAGCATCCTGCTTCCAAAGACCCAGGTGCTTCAGTATCTGACGAATTACGTCTGGGTCCTGGATCAGGCTGATAATCCGCATCCCCGCCCGCCTCGCCTGAACTCGCGATGGCGGGCAGGTCAGAGCCACATCGCAGACAGGTCAAAGAATCAACCTCCCAAACCTTTTTGATAAGCTCTCTCCATGTCTTTGACGGCACATGCGGCGGATCGTAATAAGATACGTCCAGTATGGTGAAATCCACGCTGTCCTCTTTTTCGGGCGGCGTATCCCCAGATCTCAGCATCCCCTCCTTCCGCCGCTGCCCCATGGACCTATTGGAATACGCGTAGTAGCGCACCATCTGAAAGCCCTTTTCAGGGATATACTGTGTTACCCTGGCTATGAATTCCTCTGCTGGAAGCAATTCAAAGTTCTTCTTGTTCTTGCCATGGGTCATGTTTGAACGATACAACACTTGCCCCGTGTCCTCTATGTAAGAATAGTGTTAATTTTTGTTCACAATGCCGATGAAGAAAATAAGACAGGGTTTTGCGATCTTGAAGAAACTATCCGCCCAGTTTGTCGTCATGTAATCCTGGATCAAGATATGAGGCCAAAATCATGAAAGACGAAAACAAGACAAAAAAACAGCTTATTGAGGAATTGGTGCAAGCTGGAGAAAAAATAGAGGAATATGCGCGTATGCTTGATGCGATACCTGATGTGGTTTACAAAATGGACGCTGACGGGCATTTTCTCTATGTAAATCGGTCTGTTAGAAACATAGGCTATGAACCTGAAGAATTGATAGGGAAACATTTTAGCACCATAATTCATCCGGATGATGTGGTTTCTGTGAGCCGTAAGACCGTTTTAGAGAAATACAGGGGAAGGGTAACAGGAGATAAGAATGCACCAAAACTTTTTGATGAAAGAAGAACCGGAAATAGAGCAACAAAAAACCTCGCGGTTCGTCTGATAGCAAAAAACAGACATAGACCGCAAGATTCTCGGATCGGCAGAGATTCAAAAAAAATTTATGCAGAGGTGATGGCAAGCGGACAATACGATACTGAGATAGCCAGAAAAGAAAAAACCTTGCTTGGAACTGTAGGAACGATCCGAGATATGGAAAGCTCGCAGCAAGCTCATCAGATGATGCCTTCTGAATATGGTGAAACAATCTATGGGGAAATATGTTCATCTGGCCAATATGACATTGACTTAGGCAGGGCTGACAAAAAGCATCGGGGAACAGTGGGAATAATAAGAGATATCACGGAACGTAAATGCTTCGAAGAACAAGAAGAAAGACTGTACCACATCCGGAAAATGGAAGCTATCGGGCAACTTGCAGGCGGAATTGCCCATGACTTCAACAATCTGCTGATGGGAGTCCAGGGAAATGTAGGGTTAATGCTGCTAAAAGAGGATTTACCGCATACTGGTTACGAACGGCTAAAGAATATCGAAAGGCTGGTTGAAAGCGGAGCCAAACTCACCTCCCAGCTTCTCGGCTATGCCAGGAAAGGCAAATATGAGGTCAAACAGATCGATCTAAATCAGTTAGTAGAGGAAGTCTCTGATACGTTTGGCAGGACTAGAAAAGAGATTACCATTCACCGAGAGCTGGCCGATGACTTGTATGGAATAGAGGCGGACTCCACCCAGATAGAACAGGTCCTTTTGGATCTCTTTATTAATGCTGCAGACGCCATGCCTAGCGGCGGGGATCTTATGCTGCAGACCATGAATACGAGCCACAAGGATATGAAGGGCAAGGTGTATCGTCCGAAGGCAGGCAACTATGTGCTGTTAACAGTGACTGACACAGGGACGGGCATGGACAAAAGGACTATGGAAAAAATTTTTCATCCTTTCTTTACCACAAAAGACATGGGTAGGGGAACTGGTCTTGGATTGGCTTCAGTTTACGGGATCATAAAGGGCCATGGCGCATATATTGACGTCAAATCCGAAAAAGGGCACGGGGCTATCTTTAGCATTTATCTGCCTGCATCAGAAAAGAAGGCCCAGAAGGCTGTCAAAACTGCTGGTCGACTCATCAAGGGCACAGGAACGGTGCTTTTTGTGGACGATGAAGAGGTGATCATGGAAGTTGGCCGGGAGTTACTGGAAGCCCTGGGTTACCGGGTACTAACAGGCGAAGACGGAAAAGAGGCCATCGAAATTTACAAGAAAAATCAGGATGACATTGACTGTGTCGTCTTGGACATGGTTATGCCCACTATGGGCGGTGGAGAAGCCTATGACCGCATGAAGGAAATCAACCCAGACATCAAGGTGTTGCTTTCAAGTGGTTACAGTATTGATGGTGAGGCGACTGAGATATTGAAACGAGGCTGTAATGGTTTTATCCAGAAGCCATTCA
>WTCF01000085.1 GCA_013138705.1 Deltaproteobacteria bacterium | reverse complement strand
AGACTTACCGCTCTGAAGATGCCGAAGTTTTGCTGGTCACAATGGGCAGCATTTCAGAGACAGCCATGACCGCAATAGACACCATGCGTGATAAAGGGCAAAAGGCAGGGCTTGTAAAAATCCGTCTGTGGCGTCCATTCCCCGGGCCGGAATTTCGAAAGGCTGCCGGAAAGGCAAAAATCCTGGCAGTAGTGGATCGCTGCCTGCCACCTGGCGCAATCTGCGGCCCGGTGGGTGCTGAGCTCAGGTCTCTTTTCTACAAGGTGCCCGGGGCCCCTAAAATTTTCAACTTCATTGCCGGGCTTGGTGGACGGGATGTAACTGTTGAGCGGTTTGAAGAAATGGTCGACAAGGCTACAGCATTTGCCAAGAAACGTCCAAAGGAACTGTACGAAGTGATCGGAGTGCGTGAAAAATGATACCTGAATTCGAAAAATTCAAACGATTTAAGGCAAAAAATCTCCCCAAGGAAGAGCTGCTTGCACCGGGCCACAGGGCATGTCAAGGCTGTGGTGAAGTCCTGGCCCTCAGAATGGCTATGAAGGCCTTGGGGAAAAATGTTATTGTCTGTATGGCCACAGGCTGTATGGAGATCATTACTACTCCATATCCACAGACTGCCTGGAAAGTGCCATGGATCCACATTGCTTTTGAGAATCCGGCATCCGTGGCATCGGGCATAGAGTCTGCCATGAAGGTCCTGAGACGCAAGGGCAAGATCTCTAAGAAACACGTAGACATAGTGGCTGTGGGAGGAGACGGCGCAACAAGTGATATAGGTCTTGGCTGGATCTCCGGTGCCTTTGAGCGAGGCCACGACTTCACTTATATTTGCCTGGACAACGAGGCATACATGAACACGGGAGTTCAGCGCTCCAGTTGTACTCCATACGGGGCCATGACAACCACCAGCCCTCCAGGCAAAAAGAGCATTGGCCAGGTCACTTGGAAAAAGAACGTGCCGGGAATAGCAGTGGCCCATAACATCCCCTATGTGGCTACGGCTTCACCTGCCTATTTCCTGGATCTGATGAATAAAGTAAAAAAGGCGGCCCTGGTCAAAGGACCTGCTTACATTCACATATACTCACCGTGTCCAACAGGTTGGGGATCGGCACCTGAGCGCTCAATCGAGTTTGCCAAGCTGGTCGTGGAGACAAGGGTCTTCCCCCTGTATGAAGTTATCGAAGGACGCTACATCATGAGCCGCAAGATAACAAAGCCCAAGCCTGTTCAGGAATATCTGAAAGGCCAGCGTCGTTTCCGCCACCTGGACGAAGAACATATTGCCTACATCCAGCAGCGGGTGAATGCCGACTACGAAAAGCTGGTCAGGTTATCTGAGATGACGTAGTATTCTATTGCACTGCCAACCTTCAAAGGGCGTTTTAAAAACGCCCTTTGAAGCTTTTCCGAGTTCCTGCGAATCCTCTAGTTGTGCTCCCCTTTCACGGTTTCAGCAGCCTCTTCTACCTTTTCCCCCACGGCCTGGGCACCCTGCTCGGTTGCCTTGGCTCCTTCTTCGGCCATTTCGCTTACATCTTGCTTCACCTGCTCAGCGCCTGTTTCTTCTTTCTTGTCGCACCCGATGAGACCGAATGCCCCGACGAGGGTCAATGCCAAAATCCAAATTGTGAGTCTTCGCTTCATAGTCCTCTTCTCCTTGTTAAAAGTTAACACCATATCTCAGGAAGTAACCCTTTTGATCCAGACTTTTTGGACCCTCCATGTCTTCAGGGGAACCGCAAAACGTCTTCAGTTCACTTGTAGCAAAGAACGGCGATGGTGTCCATATTAACGGAGTACGATTAATTGATCTCAAAACAGGTTGGAGATGATCTCATACCCACCGATCCAGGAGCCGATCATGCTACCGAGGCCTGGAAGCAAAAAAGCCAAAAAGACTTTAAGCAGCTTGTTTTTCCACCAGCCGATCAGCGTGGACATGTCTTCCAGTACTGTTTCAAATTCCCTGACCACCGGTGGCTGAACCAAAACTTGGACAAAGGCGGTGACGTAGCCGGCACCGATGACAGGCGTCAAGCTGGTCACAGGCGCTGCGGCAAAGGCGGAGACAATGGTAAGCGGGTGCGCTAAGGCCAGCATGGCCCCTATGGAAGAAGGAATGCCGTTAGCCAAGATCCAGTAAATAATATTATCACCAGCTACATCGCACCCTTTGTTCCATGCGATTACTCCGAGAGAGGCAAGGATTACCGCAGGGATAGACCAGCCCAGAATTCTCCAGATCGGGGAGACAGGCGGAATAACATTGATTTCCTCCATCTGGGCATGCCTGTCTTCCAGCAACGCCTTTTTGATTCCCTCGACATGGCCTGCTCCCACCACTGCAACGATTCGCTCGCCCTCTGCGTTCTTGATTCTTTCGGATAAAAACGTATCTCGTTCGTCGATAAGGACCCGCTTCAGCTCCGGCAAGGCCTGCCCCAGTTCCAGCATAAGTTCTGAAAGGACATCTGTTTTCTTTAATTCGTTCAGCTTTTCTTCGGTGATTTCAGTCCGATCAAACAATCCAGCGAATAGACTGGCCAGCAGATAGTTTTTCTTGAAAAAGGATGTAGCATGCCAGGCCCGCCGCAGAGTGACCCTGACATCGCGGTCGCACAGGGCTATGGGAATCCCTTTTTCCTCCGCAGTCTTCACTGCCACCAGAAGTTCTGTGCCGGGCAACACCCCAAGCTGGTTTCCCAGCTTTTTCTGGTAGGAAGCCAGCATCAGGTTGAACAACAGGGTACTGAGCTGCTTTTTGCGTATGATTTCCTTAAGATCCAGGGATTCCCAACGTTTCTTTTTGGACAGCGTCTCGTACCTTTTGGCATCAAGCTCCACGCACACGCAGTCCGGCGTTTCGCTTTTTATCACCCTGCGGACCAAATCGACCGAATCCTTGGAGATATGAGCCGTGCCGATAAGGATAATCTCCCTGGTTCCTAGATGGATGACCTGTACGTCCGAGGGATAATCTCTGTTTAATCGTTCTTGATCCAGCATCAATATTTTTCCAATAAGTGTGAGCCTTTTGCAAAAACTCCGGATTTTGTAAGAGGCTCGGTGTTATTATTCTAACCCGGATAAACCGAAACAGTGCCTAAAGTGAGCTAAAGTTTGAAGTGCCTAAAGTTAAGGTATCGCTTCGCTCCGTCTATTTATATTAACCGCGCTGAAAGCGCGCACCACAACTTTAGCTCACTTTAGGCACTTTAGCTCACTTTAGGCACTTCAAATTCAATTAACTTGAAAATATTCTGCTAAAAAAATTATGTAGGAAGGGTTTTAATCAATTTTTTCTATGATGAGGTAACTCCGATCACCTCTTCCATGGTGGTTATCCCGGAGAGAAGTTTTCTGCAGGCATCGTGCTTTAGTGTCCTCATTCCCTCTTTGAATGCCTGCTTTTTAATGGCTTCTTCATTTTCTTCCAAGTGGATCATTTCTCTGATTGTATCAGAGACAGAAAAGACCTCGTAGATCCCGATCCTGCCCCAATAACCCGTATTGCGGCAACGGCTGCAGCCCATGCCCTTTTTCGCCTGTGCGTGTTCTGAGGCTTTGTAGCCAAAGGCCCTTAGCCGATCCGCCGGGATCATTACGGGTTTACCGCACGATTTGCAGACCATACGCACAAGCCGTTGTGCCACAATTCCAATCAAGGTGGATGCGATAAGGTAAGGATCAATGCCAAGGTCCTTCAACCTCGTAATCGTACTGACAGCATCATTAGTGTGCAGAGTGGAAAAGACCAGGTGGCCGGTCAAAGCTGCCTGTATGGCATGCCGGGCGGTTTCACCATCCCGTATCTCCCCGATCATGACTATGTCCGGGTCCTGCCTCAGTATGTTCCTGAGTATTGAAGCAAATGTCACATCTATTTGTGTTTGCACTGCTATCTGATTAAACTCTTCGCAAACCATCTCAATGGGATCTTCCACAGAAATAATATTGATATCCGGTGAGCTGAGGTGTCGAAGTGTAGAGTAAAGCGTGGTAGATTTTCCGCTTCCAGTTGGCCCTGTAACAAGTACTATGCCATGACTATTCTGTATAAAATGGTTGTAGGCCTGAAGGTCCTTTTCTGAGAATCCAAGCTTGTTTAAGTCGCTGAATAGTATCTCCGCACTTTGCAGCCTCAGCACGACCTTTTCACCAAAGGCAACCGGTATAGTAGAGACCCTGACCTCTGCCTCATCCTCCTTCCAGGCAACTTTCAAACGCCCATCCTGAGGCCGGCGTTTTTCCGCTATGTCCAGCCTGGACATGGTTTTTATTCTGGTGCATATTGGTTCGTGCACTATCCTGGGCAGACGGTAGATGGTATGCAGGATGCCGTCTATGCGAAGGCGTATCCGGGACTGTGTTCGCTTTGGCTCTATGTGAATATCGCTGGCACGCTGATCCAGGGCATACTGAAAAAGGTGATCCACTGCCTTGTGTATGTATTTGTCTGAGGATACGACATCCGGAGCTGCCAGCCGCACATACTGTTCCAGGTTGGATATATCCGCTGTTGGAATTTTGAGCACATTTTCAGCAGCAGCAATGGATTGTTTGAAGTCAAAGAATTCACTTATAATGCGCTCAATGTCTCTGCGGGGAGCCACTGAGATACGGGTCCGGGCCTGACATGCCCTCTCGACATCCTGTTGAAGCTCCTGATCTTCGGGGTCGTAGCAGACTATCTCGAGCTCTCCATCGTCCCAAGAAAGAGGCAGTACCAGGCGCTTTTTGGCAAAAGAGGCCGGAAGTGTCTTTGTCACTACCTCCATATCAAGGCGTAAGGGGTCCAATCGCCTGAACGTCCACTTATGATCTCTTGCTATAAGAGAAATAATATCTGCTTCTTCCAGATCAGTGTCAGGGGAATCCGCCCGGGGGAGTTGCAGTGAATCCAGCCATTGCACAAGATCCTGGCCCTTCCGTCTAGGTATGGAGAGCTTGGGTGTTAATTTAGCGATCTGCTCTTTTGATACAAGGCCTTCCTTTTCAAGGATTTGGAAGATATAGTCAGGATCGTAGTATGGATGAGACATGAGCCTGTCCGTCTTTGTGGTCTTGAGGATGGTTTTTAAAGTGCCGGCTATGCATTTTTTATCGGTGTAAAGCCCTCAAGTCTGTAATTTTCGTGTCAGACCCTAAGAGGCTGTCTGAAAATTGCTGTAGGACGAACCGTATGCGCGGGCCTGCGGTTTATGCAGAATTTTCATTGAAAAGATGGACATCCTGCTGCGGGAACGGGATGCTGATACCGGCCTCGTCAAAGCTGTTCTTGATCTCCTCGGTGAGATCAAATCGTACCGTCCAGTAGTCTCCGGTCTTCACCCAGGGACGCACGACCAAATTTACACTCTGTCGGCCAGCTCCGATACGGCAATAACTGGTGCGGGATCGGACAGAACACGTTTTTCCTTCTGGAGCAGGTCACTGACTATCTTTTTGGCCTTGGCGATGTCATCGCTGTAACTGATACCGATCACCAGATCAACGCGACGGGTATCATTGGCGGTCACATTTGTGATTACATCGCTGGTGATTATACTATTGGGGATAATCACCTTCTGGTTGTCAGGGGTATTAAGCACTGTATTGAATATGGTAATGCCCTGGACCGTTCCGGTGACACCTCCTGCCTCCACAAAATCTCCCACCCGGAATGGCCGAAAGAGAGTGAGCATGACTCCTGCCGCGAAATTGGAAAGGGAATCCTTGAGGGCCAGACCGATGGCAAGACCGGCCGCACCGACAATAGTTAGAAAAGAAGTCGTGTTAATGCCAAGCTGCCCGACGGCCGCTATAAGTACTACAACAATGAGGGCATAGTAAGTCAGATTTTCCGCAAACCTGACCAGTGTTACGTCCACGTTGTTCTTCTCAAGAAGCCTCCCCAACAGTCTTGATATACGTCTGGAAATCCAGCGTCCTATGATGATTATGAGGATCGCTGCCACCAGTTTCACTGAGTATTGAGTAAACCCAGACCGTCAATGTGTCCAACACCTTGCCTAAATCTATCTCCATGCTTCAAATCCTCCTTTTATAGCGGTTTTTCCCACCAGGGTTTTTCCGGTCAAAGCTTTACGTGCCGAATCAAAGACCTGTTCCGCCATCGCCCCCCAATCCTTTCCTTTCGAATTCAGATGATTTTCTTTTCATGGGCTACACGTCCCCGCCTAAAAAAGTCCGATCCGGTTAGGTTACTGCCCTAATATTCCCCTGATAAGTTCCTTGCCCACATCCTTGCCGGCATCCGCATCCTCTTCCCCTGCCTCTTTCTTTTCGCCGGTCAGGGCTTCATCCAGTTTCTCGACGGCCTTTTTCCGGATAGTCTCTTTCACCTGTTCTGAGACCCCGGCTGTGTCCAGAGTCGGATAGGGACGCATCAGGCTTCCGGCCAGTTTCAGGCGCAGCTCGGTCTGTCCCTCTTCGCTGGTCAGGTATTTTGCAACCGAGGTACGTTTCCGGAGCTTTTCGCTAAGTGCCGGAGAAAGAAGCAAGGTCACCGGCATGTCCAGATTGCCGTCCAGCCCGATCGTGCCTTCCGCCCTTGCACCCACGTCCTTCCCGCTCATCCGGCTCTTAATGGCGGCTTTGCCCTTAATTACATGCAAAGTTCCATCAAGGCTCTCAAAAGACAGTCTTTTCAACTCCTCGAGCCCCAGGAGTTTCGCTATTGCCACGGTTACCGGGATATCCCGGAGTTCGCCATCCCGCAGTGCATAAGTGCCTTCAACGCTCAGGGCATCCCGAAGAACCGGCCACTCAATGCCGGCCCCGGAAAAGGTGAAGTGAGATTCCATGGTTCCTGAAACCATGTCGCCGGAGATATTAGCCAAGGCGGGCAAAAGCCCCTGAACCTTTACTGACTTTACATCGAGATCACCTCCGTAGATGAGACCTGGTTTATTAAGATCCACTTTCATCCTGCTTGAAACCTGTCCCTCGGCAACCCCGGCGGAAAGGTCTTTCATAGTCAAAATTCCTTTCTCAAGGTTGTATTGCAGAAGGAAGTCCTTTACCTCAAGCCCCTTGTAAAGGGTCCTGCCAACCTTGACCTCACCAAGGGCCCTAAGACCCGGGGGCAAGGCGGCTCCGGGAGGCTGATCAGATACCTTTGTGACCTCTTCTGCAGACGTCCTCTTTTCTCCAGCCTCTGATGCTGCTGGAAGGACTGCCAGGACTGCAAGGAGCCGGTCGATATCCATAGCCTCGCTGGTGATGTCCAGGCGTATGTCCGGGACCTTGGCATAATTCTTCACCTCTCCGCGGAGACGCGCTTTCTGGTCATCCAGAATGACGTCCACCGCATATTCCAGTCTGTCCTGATCGAAATCACTCTTTCCCGAGATATTGGGTTTGACTTCACCGTAGACAAGATCTGCGACAAAGCTCAGATTTCCCTTATAGCTCAACGAAGCCAGATCACGACCCACATCCAGAGCGACCACTAGGTCCGCCCTTACATCCGTGTCAGGTATTTCTCCAGTTGCATCCCGGACGACAACTTGGGCCCTGTCAATCTTCACCTGTTCCACTGTGAGGGCCAAAGGAAGTGCAGCCCCGGCTTCAGGGCCCGGCTCCGGCTCTGCATTCTTCTCCTCCCCCTCGGCCAGAAATGCCAGGCTCTCGAAGTTAAACTTTCCCTGTTTGTCCCGGAGGATACATACCCTCGGTTCATCCAGACGTACCTTGCTAACCACCACTGCCCCTTGAAGCAGGGGCCAGAAATTATATCTTAGGACAAATTCCCCGGTGCTCAGGAAATCCGTCTTTCCATCAGTTTCTTTAACAGAGAAATCCCTGACGGTTATGCCTGTAAACAGGCCTACATCGATACTCCCTATATGTACCTTCCGGCCCAAGGCCTCCTCCGCCGGTGGAATAATCAGGGCCTTGACACGGTCTTCCGTAAGATAGAAGTGTACAAAAATCGCAAGTCCTATCAGTACGACGCAAACCAGGCCAACCAACGTAACCAATATCCTGCTCAACTTACCCATAAGGCTGCTCCTCTCTTCTAAAACGTTTCTCTGAAAAAACACCCCCAGGGGATATTCACAAACCGAACACCTTTTTCAGGATGTCCGTAGTCCTGGCCACTGGGTCCGTGCGTATTTTCTTTTCCTCTTCTGCCAGTAAGGCGTATTCTTCACCGTCTTGTTGAATCGTTTTTCAACTCCCTCACTGAAACCTGCATAGTAATTTCCCCTTAGATCGTCAACTGATATTTTAGTTATTTATTATCATATTTTGCCTAGTTATGGCTACATTCTTTGTAACGCCTGTATGGAACAAATAAATGGCTCCTCGCTGTTTTAAGTGGGTAAAGCTTGATTTACTGACAACAAAAATGATAGTTGGTTATGCATTATGAGAGACATAGACCTTTTTCAAATGGCCCTTGGTTTGACACCGCCTTGGCAGGTG
>WTCF01000214.1 GCA_013138705.1 Deltaproteobacteria bacterium | reverse complement strand
CGGACCGGATTGCAGAGGTGGCAAGGCTTCTTGAACTTTCAGACAATGATGTCGTGGTTAATATCCAGGGAGACCAGCCCCTGCTTGATTCGCGACCAGTAGTTGAAATTATAAAAATGCTCCTTGATGTGCCTGAAGTTGCAATGACAACTCCTGCATGTCCTCTTGAGGCCCAAGAGGCCCTGAATCCCAACCGGGTTAAGGTGGTCGTGGACAATAACCGGAAGGCCCTCTACTTTTCCAGGGCCATGATTCCATACTATAGAGACACTGATACAGTAGGAGACCTGCCTAAAGAATCAGACCATTACTATCTCAGGCACCTGGGCCTATATGCCTATAGGCAGAATTTTCTCCAGACCTTTGTTACTCTACCTCCGGGGAAACTCGAACAGATAGAACGACTGGAACAGCTAAGAGCCCTTGAAAATGGCTATTCGATCGGAGTTGTGAGGGTGGAAGAGGCCCCGCTGGAAGTAGATACACCGGAGGACCTGGATGCAGTCCGTTCAGCCCTTGCCGGGCAGTGAGGGGCACACTATCTCATAACCGCAAATTATTTTGTCTTGACAAGTTTAATGTAAAAAGTTAAAAACCGCGCCTCTCATCTTGTTGAGGGATTTAGGAATTTCGCAATTTCTCAATTTTCAGTATTAAATATTTTTTTGAGGCTAAATAGGCAATGAATAGAGATCCGGCAAAGGTAAGAAACATTGGCATTAGTGCCCACATTGATGCCGGCAAGACCACTCTTACCGAAAGAATACTTTTTTATACCCAACGAATTCACGCCATCCACGACGTGAAAGGCAAGGACGGCGTTGGAGCTACCATGGATTTCATGGAGCTCGAAAAAGAACGGGGAATAACCATCACTTCCGCCGCTACCTATTGCGAATGGAAGGGCTATGAGATAAACATTATCGACACCCCGGGGCACGTTGACTTCACCATCGAAGTGGAAAGGGCCCTCAGGGTCCTGGACGGTGGTGTACTGGTCCTTTGCTCTGTTGGAGGTGTACAGTCTCAGTCCATTACAGTTGACCGGCAAATGTCCAGGTACAAGGTCCCGTGCATTGCCTTTATAAACAAGTGCGACCGCAGCGGTGCCAACCCCGTACGCGTTATAGAGCAACTCAAGGAAAAGCTGGGCCACAACGCAATTGCAATGCAGATACCCATAGGCCTTGAATCGGACTTTCAGGGAGTTGTGGACCTCGTCTCCATGAAGGCCCTGTACTTTGATGGCCCTATCGGCGAGCAGATACGTTTGGAAGAAATACCTCAAGGGCTCCGCGCAGAGGCCGAAGCCCGCAGGGAAAGCCTTATTGACGCTGCTTCAATGTTCTCTGATGAACTCATGGAGGCCGCCCTTGATGAAAAGGTCACAGCAGATATCTTAATTGACGCGATAAGAAACGGGACTCTTGTTCGCGGACTCACCCCTGTATTCATTGGATCTGCTTACAAAAATAAGGGGGTCCAACCTCTCCTTGATGCGGTAACTCATTATCTGCCGCAACCCATGGATATTGAAAACTTCGCCATGGACATGGAAAATGAGGAAGTTGAAAAAAAACTTGAAACAGATTTTTCAAAACCTCTCGTAGCCCTTGCATTCAAGCTGGAAGAAGGACGCTACGGACAGCTCACTTACATCAGGGTATATCAGGGGACCCTCTCCAAGGGGGACACTATAGTAAATTCCAGAACCGGTCAAAAGGTCAGGATCGGTAGGGTCATACATATTCATGCAGACCAGATGGAGGACATAGGTTCTATACCTGCCGGCTATATTGGGGCCCTCTTTGGCGTCGACTGTGCGTCAGGTGATACCTTCACCTCTCCTGAAATCAGATATAGTATGACCTCCATGCACATACCTGAGCCGGTTATCTCACTGGCAATTGTCCCCATGGACAACAAGGCCCAGGTAAAAATGTCCAAGGCCCTTTCCAGATTTACCAAAGAGGACCCGACGTTCAGGGCATACGTTGACCATGAGACCGGAGATACCATCATCTCCGGCATGGGAGAACTTCATCTTGAGATATATGTTGAGCGAATGCGCAGGGAATACAGTGCAGATGTTACCACGGGCGTGCCCCAGGTCGCATACAGGGAAACTATTACCAGGCAGGCTGAATTCAACTATACCCATAAAAAGCAGACCGGTGGTGCAGGTCAGTTTGGGCGGGTAGCCGGCTACATGGAGCCTGTTAAAGACGAATTCGTCTTTGAAAACAGGGTAGTTGGTGGTGCCATACCCACGGAATTTATCTCTTCCTGCGAAAAAGGTTTTAAGAAAAGTATGGAGAAAGGACAGTTGTTGGGCTTTCCTGTTACAGGAGTAAAAATTGTCATCAACGACGGTCAATCCCACCCTGTGGACTCTTCCGACATGGCTTTTCGGGCAGCATCCCGCAGGGCCTTTCTGGAAGGCTACAGAAAGGCCAGGCCTGTCATACTGGAACCTATAATGAAGGTAGCAGTGGAGACTCCGACTGAATTCCAGGGAGCTGTAATGGGATCACTTAACCAGCGAAGAGGGATGATCCTTGGTACACAGGATGAAGGAAATATAAGCGTAATAGAGGCTGAGGTCCCACTTGCTGAGATGTTCGGCTACTCCACAATCCTACGCTCAGGCACCCAGGGGAAGGCCCAGTTCACCATGGAATTTTCCACCTATCGTCAGGTACCCAAAAACGTGGCAGACGAATTGATAAAAAAAGCCGCCGAGGAAAAGAAAAA
The DNA here is from genome assembly GCA_013138705.1 of Deltaproteobacteria bacterium. The sequence goes on along the minus strand of WTCF01000214.1, from coordinate 496 downwards.
GGCTGCTTAAACCTAGAAAAAAATTGTGAATTTTGAATGTTGAATTTTGAATTGTGGAACAAAGCATAATATTAAATAGTTATTTCATTAATTCAGCATTTAGCATTTAGCATTCAATATTTAAAAAATATCTCTTGTTTGAAAAAGGTCTTTAATATGTCAGAAAATAATCTAATTCTTAAAAATCCGCTGAAATTTATCAAGGAAGATGCCGACCACCTCTTAGGGGACGGACAATTCGGCGCAATACTTGCCAGGGCTGGAGAGGGCAAGACTTCTTTCCTGATGCATCTGGCTCTGGACAACTTGCTCAGAGGGAAAAACGTACTTCATATATGTCTGGGGCAGCCGATAAAAAAGGTATGTCTCTGGTACGAGGAAATACTCCACCGCATATCAGATCAATACGAGTTAAATAATACCAATGTGATGTGGGAGATGATCCTTCCCCACCGTTTTATTATGACCTTTAATATTGAGGACTTCAGCGTAAAGC
>WTCF01000160.1 GCA_013138705.1 Deltaproteobacteria bacterium | reverse complement strand
AAGAGTTCCAGCCCCTCGATCCCATCACTGGCACTTATGCTTGAATAACCGTTCTCTTCAAGAACTGCACTGATAAAGGTCCTTATATCAGGCTCATCGTCCACGATAAGTATCTTTTTAGCCATTTCCTTCCTCACTCCTATAATTACTGAGAAAGCCCTTAGGTAAACCTATTTCTTTATCTGAACGAATACATAGCACAGAATGCCGCGCTTTGAAAGACAAAATGGCAATAAGTGAAGTTTCTTGCTTCCCCTGCTCGTTCTGCTTCAATTTAACAAAGACGCAATTGCTGAAATATAGTATAAGATTATTAACCTAACCTTACAAAAGCAAAGCTTGGTACAGGGCTAGGTCTCCTGATTACGCAAAAGATCATTCATGAACAAGGTGAGGAGATATCATTGGAGTCAAAGGATGGGCAAGGGACTATCTTTTTCGTTAGACTCCCTCGGCATATGCCAAAAGAAATGCAGTCAAACTCAGAAAGAGTGAATCATGGAAGGGCATAAAGGACTTAAGGTCGCAATTGTGGGTGGTAGTACCGGGTGCAAGGCGATTATGGATATGATATTTGCTGAAACGCTCCGCCAGCTTCACATGGAAATCATAGCGGTCGCAGATATCAATCCAGAGGCTCCGGGTTATCGCTATGCCCAGGAAAACGGTATCTATACGACAATGGATTACTGTGATCTATACAAGCTCAAAGATCTCAACATGATTCTCGAGCTGACTGGCAGTGATGATATAGCCAATGAAATCTCCCGAACCAAGCCGGAGCACGTCCGGCTGATGGACCACGTCGCCGCCCGGGTCTTCTGGGATGTCTTTGAGATTGAAGAAGAAAGGCTTGCTGAGGAGAAACGGGCGGAGGAGGCGCTCAGGGAGAGCGAAGAGAGATATCGCACAGTGCTGGACGCGTCTCCCGACCCTGTTGTTGTCTATGATATGAAGGGTAAGGTTACCTATATAAATTCGGCATTCACGCGGATTTTCGGGTGGATATCAGGCGAGCTTGAGGGCAAAAAATTACATTATGTCCCGGATGAGAACTGGCCTGAGACCCAAATGATGATTGATAAGGTGCTGGCAGAAGAGAGTTTTTCTGCTATCGAAAGCCGTCGATATACCAAAGGAGGAAATATTATTGACGTCAGTATAAGCACAGCCATCTATTTGGATCGGGATGGGAACCCGGTGGGCAGTATCCACACTTTAAGAGATATCACCGCGCGTAAGCAATCACAAGAGGTGCTGAAAAAGGCTCGCGACGAGCTGGAGCAACGCGTCAAAGAGCGCACTGCCGAATTAATGATAGTAAATGAACAACTGCGGCGCGAGATAGAAGAAAAAAAACAGGTCGAAAAGGGATTGAAGGCCTCGGAAGAAAAATATCGCGTTCTGTTCAACTACGACCCAAACTGCCTGTTTATGGTCGAAACGGATTCAGCCAAGATCCTGGACTTGAACAAGGCGGCCACCAAGGTATATAAATATGACCGGGAAGAGTTACTGGGAATGTCCCTTTTCGATCTATTAGATAAGGAGGACGCGCAGCGGCTCGGGAAAGAGCTTGGCCGCCTTGACAAAGAGGGCGATTATGTGTTTGTACCCAAGCTGCGGGCCAGGAGGAAAGACAGCGATCATTTCTATATCGATTTTCATGCCAGTGTCGGGAAATTCCGGGAAAGACAGCGTGGATCACTTGGTCTGTCCCTGATTGTCAGGACTGTGGATATTACTCTCGGCCTTGAACGGCAGGCCCAACTGGTTCAGGCCAGCAAGATGGCGACCCTTGGTGAGATGGCGACCGGTATGGCCCATGAGCTCAATCAGCCATTGAATGTGATGCGGATGGGGGCCGATTTTGTTGCCAAGATGATACGGCGCGGCCAAGAGATTTCAGACGAACAGCTATTGACAGTGAGCCGTAACATAAGTGAGCAGGTGGAAAGGGCCACCAATATCATCAACCATTTGCGTGAGTTTGGCCGAAAGGGCGATTTCAGGGTTTACCCGGTTGACCTGAACGAACCCATCAGAGATGTGTTTACGATCATGGGCGAACAGTTCAGACTGCGTGACATAGAGGTTAATCTGGACCTGGACAAAGCCATCCCCAAGATCATGGCCGGCAGGAACCGGCTGGAGCAGATATTTCTGAACCTGGTGACTAATGCCAGGGATGCGATGAAAGAAAGAGGGATGGAGGATGTCAAGAAGATCACCGTTACCACTTATCTGGAAGGAGATTTGGTCGTGGCTGAGGTCTCTGACACGGGTAAGGGCATCCCGGAAAGAATACAGGAAAAGATGTTTGAGCCCTTCTTTACGACAAAAGAAGTGGGAAAGGGGACTGGCCTGGGGCTGTCTATTACTTATGGCCTCGTAAGGGATTTTAAGGGCGGTGTTGACGTGGAATCGACCCTGGACGTCGGTACCACATTCAGGGTTCGTTTTCCGACCTATAAAGAAGAAAGGAAATCAGAATGAAGAAAGTGTTGGTTGTTGATGACGAACGGCCCATCCTGGATATGCTGGATCTTTCCCTATCCAGTGAAGGGTATGAGGTGGTAACTGCCGAAAGTGGCGAAAAGGCCCTGGAAATTTTTGAGAAACAACGCCCCAAGCTCGTCTTGACCGACATCAAGATGCCTGGAATTGACGGTATAGAGGTACTACAAAGGATCAAGAAAATCGACGACCAAGTGGAAGTCATCGTGATCACCGGCCACGGTGACATGAACACAGCCGTCGGCGCACTCAAGTATGGGGCCTCTGATTTCGTCACCAAGCCGCTCCGGGATGAAGTCCTGATGGTTTCAATCGAGAGGGCATGGAAAAAAATAGCCATGAGCGAACAATTGCAGGATTATACCGAGAATCTGGAGCTCAAGGCAGAACAGTATAAAGAGGACCTCAAAAAGGCCCAGGACGAAATGATAAAAGCCGAGCGCCTTGCCTCTATAGGGGAGACTGTGGCCAGCTTGGCCCATTGTATAAAGAATATCTCCACCGGCCTGGGCGGCGGCATGTACATGGTCCACACAGGCATGGCCAAAGAAAAACCCGATATGATAGAAGAAGGCTGGTCCATGTTCCAGCGCAACTTGGAGAAGGTCTCGGATCTCATCCTGGATCTATTAAGGTATGCGAGACAGACAGAACCTCAACGAACGCCGTGCAGACTTAATGATATTGTATCCGAGGTGGTGAGGGTTCTCAAGAAATATGCCGATGATAACCGGATCAAGCTGAATAAGGTCCTAGCCCCAAATCTCACCGAGGTCTACATTGAACGGAACGGCATACATCGGATGCTGGGGCACCTGGTCTCAAACGCCATTGACGCATGCATCTATGATGCAGATACGTCAAAGAAATGGGAAGTCACAGTTACGACCAAGACAGAAACGGCTGCCGACTCCGGCGAGACGATTCTTATTGAAGTCACTGACAACGGATGTGGGATGACAGATGAGGTAAAGGCGCATCTCTTTCAGAGGTTTTTTACTACAAAAGCAGGGC
>WTCF01000143.1 GCA_013138705.1 Deltaproteobacteria bacterium | reverse complement strand
TGTTGGCATGTGGGAAAATCAGGATGGACGGCTTCTTCATGTGGCTATAGGGAGGATTGCTATCCGTATTATTGCAAAAATTTCCCCAATGACAATTCCAAATGCAGAGCATTCAGTTGTAAACATCTGTAAATTGCGTGATTACTGTCTGAATCCGATGTATGATGAGGGCTAATATAAGATGCACTTATTTTTGGCGTACTTGGTAAGGGTCTGAAAAAAAATAAGTTGGTAGAATTCGTACTCAGATTTGCCATAGATTTAGTCGATCTGATTGAGCAAAACCGCAGGACTAGCAGTGCTAATTCGAGGATTTTGCGATTGAGGATCGATTAAAGATATGGTGAAGATGGGATGCGAAAATGCCAAGTTATTTTTTTTTCAGACCCTAAGGTTGACATCGATTAACTAGGCAGGATATCCATAAGTAACTAAATAAGGTTCATCGCGGATTACTGGGGTAATCGTAACTTCTCAATAACTCAGGGTAAGATGTCTGGATTCCGGCTTTCGCCGGAATGACGTTTGGATGTAAATGCCCGTCATTCCTGCGAAAGCAGGAATCCATTGGATAGTCGCAAAATATGATTTACCCAGACTTATTGAGAATTTACGGGTAATCCACTTGAACAGCTATTAGCGCTTAGCTTTTAGCTATTAGCTAGGCTATTTGAAAAATAACCACAAACTAACGGCTTGTAGCAGCAACATAGCTGGTCTATGGCAGTGAATCTGCGGAATCTTCCCACTAATCCGCGATGAGCCCTAAATAACTCAAGATAGTTGGCATTGATCGGATTCATTTAACGGTAGCAAGGAATTTCAGAAATCCGGCATGCAGAATTGAGTTAGTGGTTTAACACTATGAATTTCAAAAAAATATTTCAACTTTTGATCGACTTTTTTGAACAGGAGGAAATTGATTATGCACTCATAGGCGCCTTTGCCCTGAAGGCCTATGGATATGTGAGGGCAACACAGGACGTTGACTTTATGGTTAGACAGGAAGACCAGACAAAAATTATTTCAAATTTAGAATCCCTGGGATTTGAAACCCTCCACGCCTCCACCGGATACTCTAATCACGTGCACCCTTTATCAGGTCTTGGGCGAATCGATTTTGTTTATGTGAGAGGGGAAACAGCAGAAACCATTTTTGCGCGAACAAGACATATTTTGATTTTAGGGGATATCACGATACCGGTGGTCAGGCCTGAACATCTCGTAGCGTTGAAGGTTTTTGCCATGAAAAATGATCCGAATCGGGCGCTGCGGGAGATGGCCGATATCGAATATCTGCTCAGGCTGCCGGAAATTGAAATGGAAACGGCTAAAAAGTACTTTGAAAAATACGGCCAGATGGACAGGTACTATGACATCATTGGTGGAAAAGGAAAGAAGCAAGGATCTTGACCTTGAAAATGATCTTTTGCTTTCTTCAAATGACCTTGCGTTTATGAGGAAGAACAATTCCCAAGATGCGCAGGACCTTGAGAGCTATCTTAATTTCTTAGATGATATTGATGCCTTTGAGTCGAAGAAGATTAAGACGGAATTTTACGATGCTGAGTTTGAATTGTAGATTTGAGAAGATGCCCCAATCTCCGAAACGCTGGATTTAGGGGAGTTAGTTTAATAATTTAATTGACGGTGTTCTGAACCTTTTTGTTCCACTTATCAAAGTCGTGCCAGACCACATCCGATAACTCTTCTGCCGGTTTGTAAACATCCAACTCGTAAACTCGTTTCATCTCTCCCAAATTTCTACTTTCCAATTTCAAGTTTCAAGCCGTAAATAGTAACGAGCCGCTTGCAAAACTCAAGATTTTGTTCGAGGGCAAGGCGCGAGAAGTTGCCGACATCGGGTCTATATGTGGCGATGTCGGGAGGCATTTGACCCGATGTCCATTGTATTTTCTATGGATGGAATCAATACTTTAATTAAGGAATGCGGCCGCTTTTCTAAAAAAATAAAGGAGGTATTGCGATGTTCAAACAAGAAAGCATCATCAAAAGCTATGGGATACATGCAGTATTGAAGCCCTGGCTGTTTGGCTTATTGGCAGTCGTGTGTCTGCTTCTTATGGGAATGCAGACCAAAATAATGGCAGACGATGGTAGTGCTGAAGAGGGGTTTGCAGAGGTTATGGATATTAACCTCCAGGCCAAATGTCCGTCAATGCAGGGATTGCCTGAGGATCTTAAGGACGTGAAGGAGTTTAATCATACAGCTCATGCGAAGGAGTATCTCAAAGGAAACTCTTCCTTCTCTGCTGTACAATATGATGGCAACTTCACCTGTGCAGCCTGTCATCCCGGGATCATCTCGCAGGATGAAATCTCCAGAGAGCCTGTCTGTGACAGGCTGTCTGGTGTGTTGGTCGCTGCAGGAGGTCCGAAGAATCTGAAAAAGTACTATCATGAAACCTGTCTAGGATGTCACAAGAATATGCACAAGGCCGGGAAGACAACCGGGCCGGTAAAGTGTAAGGGTTGTCACACTGAGTAATATTATATTGATATGAGCTGCTTGCGAAACTGGTTGCAAGTGGCTCAACACCTTATAAGGAGGTTATACTATGAAAAAGCTTCATCTTGTTTTATTATTATTGGTAGCATGTTTTGTATGGAACATCATGCCATCAACCTGTGATGCCGCTCGCCAAAAAGGTAAGGTGGCGGCAGTGGTCAAAGAAGATACGGAGATATGTGAGGCCCTGAAGGATCTCCTGCCTGATCGCGGAGAAGAGCTATGCGAAGTAAAGGGCCAAATCTCCAATCTGGTTTTGATACAAGGGACCTTGCCTAAGAAACTTGAGCCTGAACAGAGCATTATTCTGAAAGTGAAGGGCATGGGTAAATTCATGGCAAAGGTTGTATTCCTTACTGAAAGTGATACTACACTGAATGATATAGCCTCGGCGTTAGTTAAGGAGGAAGGAAGTATCATATGGCGTAGTGAAAAGGACGGTTTTTGTGTATTGCTCAAAGCAGAAAAGGAGTTCTTGCCCTCTGTAGGAGATGAGGTCAGTCTGAAAGTCAAATCTGCCAGAAAAATGATAGAAGGCTGTTAAGCTAAGAACTGTTTAAGTCCGGGGGCCCTTTTAGAGAAGCCTGTGTTTCCTGACAGGGCTCTTGCTGGTGGAAAAGGAGGTGTAATCATGAACATTCGTTTTTGGACTGTTTGCGGATTGGTTTTGATGATGCTGTCTGCCTGTGCCGCACCACAGACCCGGACCCAGAAAGGCGGGGTTTACGGTGCTGCCGGAGGTGCTGCAGCCGGGGCAATCGTAGGTCAGGCCATAGGCCATGACACCAAGGCAACTCTTGAGGGTGCTGCCATCGGGGCGGCAATAGGCGGTCTGGCCGGTGCGGGAGCCGGTCATTATATGGATAAACAGGAACAGGCCCTCCGGCAAGCCGTGGCGGCGTCCGAAGCCGCTGCTGTGCAACGCCAGGGAGATATCTTGTCTGTAACCCTCAAGAGCGATTTTCTTTTTGATGTGGATTCCAGTGTAGTGCATCCAGGAGCCTATTCTGAGATAGATCGTCTAGCCAGGGTGTTTACCCAGTATCCTGATACAAGGATCCGTATAGAAGGACATACTGACAGCACAGGCCCTGAAGAGTATAATCTGCATCTGTCTCAGAGGAGGGCCGAGGCTGTAAAACAGTTACTTGTTCCAAAGGTAGTCTATCCGGACAGGATTACAGCTATAGGCTATGGGGAAAGCAGACCCAAGGCCGGGAATGACACTTCTTACGGCCGGCAGCTTAATCGAAGGGTTGAGATCTATGTCGAGCCCAGGCGGTAGGAGTTAAGAATTAGGAGTTAAGAATTAGGAATTATCAATTGTATTTTCTCCCAGGAGGAACACATGCGGGATACCTTGGCCGTGATTCTGGCCGGAGGAGTTGGAAGCAGGCTTAATGTCCTGGTGCGACATAGGGCCAAGCCGGCTGTTCCCTTTGGCGGTATCTACAGGATAATTGATTTTGCCCTTTCAAATGTTATGAATTCAGGTCTTAATCAGGTGGCAGTGCTGACCCAATACAAGCCTCTTTCTCTAATGGGGCACATAGGGACCGGCGTTGCCTGGGATTTTACCGGCAGGACCAGGGGAGTCAAGATCCTGCCCCCACGTACGGGGGAGAAAGATTCAGACTGGTATAAGGGCACTGCAGATGCAATACGGCAGAATCTGGACTTTATAGAGGCCAGACCATCAAAGCAGGTCTTAATACTTTCAGGGGATCATGTCTATTACATGGATTACAAGGACATGGTTAAACACCATAAGGTTTCAGGCGCTAAGGTCACAGTGGCTATGATGACTGTTCCCTGGGAGCAGACAGATCAATTCGGAATAGGCATTCTGGGTGAAAAAGGCCGGATTGTCGATTGGGAGGAAAAGCCTGAAAAGGCCGGATCAAATCTGGCCTCAATGGGAATTTATGTATTTGATACCGAGTACCTGGTCAAATCACTGAGGGCTACCAATGAGGAGGACTTTGGTCACCATATCCTGCCCAGGGCCATGGAGGATGGGCAGTTGTTTGCTTATACTTTCCACGGATACTGGCGGGACGTGGGAACGGTGCCTGCATACTGGGAAGCCAACATGGACTTGCTCAGGCCGGAAAGTGGTTTGGAGCCTGAGACCTGGAGCATATGCACTAATGTTGAAAATGAGGCCCTGCTATTTGACCGCCCACCGGCAAGGATCCTACCCGGTGCTGAAGTAAAGAATTCGGCCATTACCAAAGGCTGTGTGATACGTGGGATAGTGAATGGGTCGGTTCTCTCACCTGGAGTGGTGGTGGAATCCGGTGCAAAGGTTATTAATTCCGTACTTATGCATAATACATGGGTGGGCAGCGGAGCGTTTTTGAACAAAGTCGTGACTGACAAGGAGGTCACAATCGGCCCTGACTCCAACATCGGACTGGGGAATATTGATGTGGCAAATCGTCTCTATCCCGAGCACCTTTCTACCGGTATAACCCTGATAGGGAAATGGGGCTCTGTCCCTAAGGGGGTAAAAGTCGGCACAAATTGTATTATTGCCCAAGGGGTCACGAACAACATGTGGCCGGAAGATTTATTACTCCCTGACGGGGAGACACTGGATGGTCCAAGTAAATGATATTTCAGGAAATTATAACAAATCTTAATAAATACTGGCAGGAACAGGGGTGCATATTGCTCCAGCCATATGACATGGAGGTAGGGGCAGGGACCTTTCATCCGGCCACTTTCCTTCTATCGCTGGGGCCTGAGCCTTGGCGTGTTGCATACGTACAGCCCTCACGGCGTCCCACAGACGGCCGTTATGGTGAGAATCCCAACCGTCTGCAGCACTATTACCAGTATCAGGTAATACTCAAGCCCTCACCTGATAACATACAGGACTTGTATCTTCACAGCCTGGCAAATTTCAATCTGAATTTGGCAGAACATGATATACGTTTTGTGGAGGATGACTGGGAGTCACCAACCCTTGGGGCCTGGGGTCTTGGTTGGGAGGTCTGGCTTGATGGTATGGAGATTACCCAGTTCACGTATTTTCAGCAGGTCGGCGGGATTGATGTAAATCCAATATCTGTTGAGATTACCTACGGCCTGGAACGGATCGCCATGTATCTTCAGGGAATAGATAATGTCTATGACCTCAAATGGAATGACCAGGTGAGATACGGTGCCATACATCATAGGGACGAGGTGGAGTTCTCTCGCTATAATTTTGAGGCTGCGGACGTGGAGACCTTGAAGCAACTGTTTTCACTCCACTATAAAGAGGGGTTGAGATTGCTGGAGCAAAGGCTTGTGCTTCCGGCCTATGACCAGTGTCTTAAGTGCTCTCACTACTTTAATCTCCTGGATGCCAGAAGTGCCATAAGTGTGTCGGAGAGGACTGCATATATAGGCCGTGTCCGTGAGCTCGCACGGGGAGTTGCCGAGAGATACACAGCTCTTGAAGAGGGAGGGGGCAAGGCGTGAACACCAGGAATCTTCTTTTGGAAATCGGAA